>JAUWOI010000341.1 GCA_030612185.1 Anaerolineae bacterium | reverse complement strand
GGGAGAGAGAGGGGAGCAGAGAAGATGACCCCCGCATCGTCAATCCACCACAATTGGCCATCCTCGTCCCACATCACCCTCGGCTGCCGCTCCACGAGGGTGATGGTACATGATGCTGCCGGTAGTCCGGCGCCTGGCGCTGGCTGTTGTAGACCACAGACGGCCCGCGCGCTCTCGAGTGTCGGCAACGCGGTCAGGACACGGGCCTCAATCTCGGCGGAACGCGCCCACAGAATGTGAAGCCCCGGCAAACCGCTGGCCCGAAAGACCTCGTCGGGTGATACTCGGACCGCTCCCACCACGTTAACGTGGTAGACGTAGAAACGGTCATCGAGCGCCAGCCACAGCGCCCCAGCCACCATTGTAACCAGTGAAAGTATCAGCAAATGACGAATCGTGAATCGCGAATGGCGGGTTTTTGACGACCGTCCGACCCGCGCCCGACCCAAGACCAACGTGCCCGCCGTCTCAAACCGCCGCTTCTTCTTCCGCTGCCCCTGCTTACGAGATTTCGTCATTTGTCATTTGCCATTGGCTGGTGACCGATAAGAAGTCTCCGAACGCACTTTATCCTGATACCGCTCGATTGCTAAGTCAATCAGTCGCTCAATCAACTCTGGATAGGGGATACCACTGGCCTCCCACAACTTGGGATACATACTGATCGTGGTAAAACCCGGTATCGTGTTCAGTTCGCTGACGTACAACTCCCCTGTCTCACCGGAGAGCAGGAAATCAGCCCGCGCCATCCCGGCGCAATCAATCGCTTTGTATGCCCGCACCGCCAGATCACGAACCCTTTCCGTCATCTCCGGCGAGATGGGAGCGGGAATCAGCAATCCCGACGCCTCGTCGCCGTGGTCAATGTACTTGGCCTCGTAACTGTAGAACTCCCGGCTGGGGATGATCTCGCCCGGCACCGAGGCGATGGGGTCATCGTTGCCCAACACGCTAACCTCTATCTCACGTGCTGCCGGCACAGCCACCTCGACCAGCAACTTGCGGTCATACCTGGCCGCCTCAGTCAGACCGCGGGTCAATTCCTCCCGGTCATGGCACTTCCTGATGCCGACGCTGGAGCCCAGGTTGGCTGGCTTGGTAAAGACCGGATAGCCCAGCGCCGCCTCGGCCCGATCCATCACCTCCTCTGGGACCGTCTCCCACTCCTTCCGCTTGACCAGCAGATAGTCTGTTATCGGCAGACCGTGGGCCAGCATCACGTCCTTGAAGATGGCCTTGTCCATGCCCAGGGCAGAGCCTGTCACGCCCGCGCCCACGTAGGGAATACCCGCCAGTTCCAGCAGCCCCTGCACTGTGCCGTCCTCGCCATACGGCCCGTGCAGGACAGGGAAGATGACGTCGAGTTCCGCCAGCCGTGTCGCCTTGACAGCCCGCCCTGTGTCTTCGAGCCGCATCAGACCACGCCGGGAGGGATCGCCCAGCAGCGCAACGGGCTGGCTTACGCCCGCGTCACCTGCCTCCAGCGCCCTCAGCGGGTCACCCGAGGCAATCCAGCGGCCCTCCTTTGTGATACCGACGGGCACGATTTCGTACTTCTCTTTGTCCATTGCGCTCATCACGGAGCGAGCGGAGGCCAGGCTGACCTCGTGCTCCCCTGACCGACCGCCAAATATCACCCCGACGCGGATCTTACGTGCCATCGCCCCCTACCTCCTAACCTACCAACTCGATCTCCAGGGCTAGTTCCACCCCGAATTGCCGTTTCACTTCCGCCCGCGCGTGCTCGATAAGTGCCTGTACGTCCGCTGCGGTTGCACCGCCGGTGTTCATAAAAAAATTGCCGTGCATCTCCGAAATCTGCGCCCCACCGATGCGGTATCCCCGCAACCCAGCCTGCTCAATGAGATACCCCGCATGGCTGCCCGGCGGGTTCTCGAAAGTCGAGCCCATCGTCGCCCCGGCCGGATGGCGCGTCCTGCGCCACTCCAGTATCTCGCCCGCCCGCGCCGCCAGCACCTTCGGGTCACTCGGCCGCAATCCAAACGTCGCCGCGAGCACCACATACCCCCCACTCTCTCCTCTACTCTTAATTCGACTCCCCCGGTACTCGAACTCGAACCACTCTGCCGACCTCTCCACGATCGTGCCATCCGGTTCCAGCACCGTCGCGCTGCGCAACACACTGGCTACGTCGCACTCAAAAGCACCCGCGTTGCCCACGACCGCCCCGCCCACCGTCCCCGGCAACCCTGCCGCCCATTCCAATCCCGCCAGCCCGCGCTCGACTGCCTCACGGGCCAGCACGGCCAGCAGTGCACCCGTCTCGGCCCGCGCCATCGCGCTATCGAACTCAATGTGTGCCGCCCGGTTGACGATCACCAACCCGCGCACCCCGCTGTCTGCGACCAGCACGTTGCAGCCGCCGCCCAGTAACCGCCAGTCCACACCGTGCCGCCGCGCCAGTTCCACCGTCTTGACCACATCGTCCACACTCTCACAGACGATCAACAAGTCGGCCGGGCCGCCGACGCGCATGGCGGTGTAATGCGCCAACGGTTCACCGCGCCGGGCGCGCCGTCCCAACGCTGCGGCCAGAGCATCCAGGTCGGGACTAGCGGTCACCTTCCTCCTTGACTTTCACCAGGCGCAGTTTTGTCACCATCACTTCGCACTCGAACCCGCGCCGGGCGCGTTTCCGCCTCCGCACACCCTTCAGCCGTCCTCCCAGCCGCCTACCCCTCTCGTCTTCCCCTGTCTCTTTCATCTATCTCTCCTTATCCCCTTGTCCCTTTGTCCCTCCGTCCCATTGCCCATCGCTCAAGACTTCCAACAACCACTCGCCCACCTTATACCCATCCCCCGCGCCCAACGTCAGCACCACGTCGCCAGGCTGCACCTCGGTGCCCAGCCACACCAGCGCCTCATCCAGCGATCCTGCACAACGAACATCGGGATGCTGCATCGCTGCTACCACGTCGGCGCTGCCTACACCCAGCGTGTCCATCTCGCGGGCAGCGTAGATAGGCAACACGATGACGTGATTGGCCACGGTGAATGCCTGCACGAAGTCCGCCATTAGCATCTTAGTGCGGCTATACGTATGGGGCTGCCACACCGCCCACAGGGGCCGGCGGGGGAAACGCTGCCGTGCCGCCGCGAGCGTGACTCGGATCTCAGTCGGGTGATGCGCGTAGTCATCCACCACAACCACGCCGCCGGCATCGCCCTTGACCTCGAAGCGCCGCCCCACCCCGCGAAATCCAGTCAGCGCAATCCTCGCCGCACGAAAGGGAACGCCGAGAAAATCCGCCACTGCCAGGGCTGCCATCGCGTTGGAGGCATTATGGGCGCCGGGCAGCCGCAGCCGCACCAACCCCAGCACCTCGCCCCCATGCACCGCCAGGAAATCCACACCTCCGGCGAAGTTGGGGCGTACCTCCTCGGCCCGCCACTCCGCCCCCTTTTCCAATCCAAAGAACGTCACCACGGCTCCCGCGGCCCGCCGTCGCTCGCCGAGTTCCCGCGCCACTGGGTCATCCCAGCCGGCTGCCAGCAGTCCATCGCACGGCAGCAGCGCCGCGAACTCCTCAAACACAGCCCGAAAATCGGCAAAAGTCGGGTAACAGTCCGGGTGGTCATGCTCAATGATGGTTACCACCGCCACCCGGGGCGTCAGGCTGAGGAAGGTGCGATCGTACTCGTCCGCCTCGATGACAAAAAGCGGGCCCTTTCCAGCGCGGGCATTCGTCCCCAGCCCTGCAATCACCCCGCCGACGACAAAAGTCGGGTCGCGCCCGGCCTCCACCAGGATGGAGGCGATCATAGCCGTCGTCGTCGTCTTGCCATGCGTGCCGGCTACCGCCACCCCCAGATGCCCATCCAGCATCTGACCGAGGAACTCCGGGCGCTTCAACACCCGGATGCCCGCCGCCCGTGCCGCTTGCACCTCGACGTTCTCCGGCAGCACGGCCGATGAGACGATCACCATATCTGCGCCGGCCACGTTCTCTGCCCGATGTCCAACGAAGACGCGGGCTCCATCTCGCGCCAGCGCCTCCGCGACTGGCGAAAGCACCAGGTCGGAGCCAGAGACCTCCGCTCCCTGCTCCAACAGCACTCGGGCGATAGCCGAGAGCCCGGCCCCGCCGATACCGATGAAATGGACGTGCTGTGCTGGAATCTTCATACCCCTGCCGTCAGATGAAGACGATGATGACGAATACGAACGCGAATGCAACCGCCAGATAAAGCGTCGCCTCCGACCGCGCAATCAACGCTGGCGGGAGATAGGAGATGATCTTGGCCGACGTCGACTCTGGGCGGGGCGGCACGATGCCGCCGATGCCCACCGCTGCAGGATCGTAGACCATTACCGGCCAGCCCGTCTTCTCGTCAACGACAACATGCCCCTGATCATCCAACTTTTCCACTGCCTGCGGTGGCACCAGGCCATAATGGGCTTTGTCCATGAGGCTCCACAGGCTACCGATGACCAGAAAGCCGTTGAGCGCGCCAATGACGAAACCCAGCAAGAGGTCTTGCAACCGCTCCCGCACCACCTTGGCCCCCAGGCGCGACACAAGGGCCGGGCTGGCATAGCCGGCAATAGTGACACCGATGATAATTGCGCTGCGCGTGTAGAACCGGGCATCGGGGTCCATACCCAGAATCAGGGGGCCGACGCCAGGGACAAAGCGAATCAACACGTGATCCACAAACAGCGCCAGGATCACACTAAAAGCCGCGATCAGTTCCTTCGCCCAGCCACGCAGACCACCGATCATTGCGAACAAAACCAGCAGACTGCCAAAGACCGTGTATATCGGTATCACCTATAGCCTCCCTTCGAGACCCCGACGTGCCAGCACCCACAGTTCGCTTGCCAGCCGCGCCGCTGCATCAGAGCACGCCAGCGCCCGCATCCGGTCCGCCATCTCCTCCAACGCTGCCCGGTCGCTGAGCAGACGAGACACTGTCGGCAACAACTCGTCGGGCAGCCGCCCGTCGTCCAGGTACACCGCCGCCCCCCGCCCGGCCAGCCACTCGGCGTTGACTCGCTGATAGCGCCAGGCGTGCGGATATGGCACCAGCACCGCGGGAAGCCCAAAGAAGGGCAACTCCCCCAGCGTCGAGGCCCCCGCCCGGCAGACCGCCAGGTCGGCTGCCGCCAGCACAGACCCCATCTTCTCGTGCAGGTAAGGGAAGGCATGATAGCGTGCCTTCAACGCCATCGGCAGCGATTCTCGTCGCTCGGACACCCACGGCCAATCCAATTCCCCGCTCACGTGCACCACCTGCGCCAGTTTCAACATCTGCTCCAGCACCCCGCTCAGTGCCCGA
>JAUWOI010000096.1 GCA_030612185.1 Anaerolineae bacterium | reverse complement strand
AGGTTCCTTCGGCAAGCTCAGGACACGGCTTCAAGAGGGCATTGAACGCCGCCATCCCGATGCTGGCCTCCAGCGTGCTGGATGAGTGGAGCAGAGCCGCCAGTTCCCGCCCACTGCGTTCCAGCAGGCGGCCAGCCAGGGGCACCGGCGGGCCGCTGGGGTGAGCGGCCGGGCGCAAGGTCGAAGCCAGGCCACAGCGGGGCGGGTCGGTATCCAGCACTACCGCCGTCCAGAAGGCCCCCACTAATACCTGGGTCACCGGCGCGTCGGTCTGCAGGCTCTCTAGCAGCGTTTCAATGGTGTTCACCTTCGCCTTCCTCCATGTGCCGGCTGTAGGCACCCACGAGGCGATCTATCAGCCCGCGCGTCTCTTGCAGATCCTGTGTCCATAGGCCCAACGCCTCGTCACCCAGACCGGTCAAGCGGTAGACCCGGCGGGGCGGCCCTTGCGTCTGTTCTTCATCCCAGGTGGAACTGACCCACCCTCGGCCCTCCATATCTCGCAGCGCCCGGTAGACGACGCTGGGATTGAGACCCTCCAGGCCGAATTCCCTCAGTCGCTCCAGGAGCGTGTAGCCGTGGGCCGGGCCATGGTGCAGGAGCAACAGCAGCGTCGGTTCCAGGAACCGCACCGCCCGGCGGGAACAGCCCTGCCACCGCCACCCTCTACCTCGTCCTCGCATCTTGTCTCCACCAGTTCTTTCTCATATGGCCAATAGTATACTACGCTATGTGCAAAATGTCAATAGATGAATCGCGCAGAGATGAAGGAGGGATTCTTCATTCCTCTCAATCCACCGCCGGCGTCTCGAAGTTGACGAAGCGACGATGTAATGTATACTTGTTGAACCAGAAGCACAGCGTCGTTTGGAGGAACGGACAATGCCCCCCCATCTAGAGCGAATTCCGAAGGTATTAGAACTCTACCTCCAGATTTCCCAGTACCCGATCCTGGGCCATCGCATTCGGGCGCGCATGCGCCAGGAACTCTTCGCCCGTGGCATCATCACCCCGGGGCAATTCGAGCAGGAGGTGAAAGAGAAAGCCGTGCTCTCCCAGCGACGGGAGGGGCTGGAGGACCCCTTCGTCCAGGAGACGGCGGAGGTGTGGCAGGAGCGGTTGGTACAGATTCGAGATCACATGACTGACTTTTACTTCGCCTACAATCTGCCGCGCACGCTCTTCGAAGAAATCGTGCGCGCCGTCCTGGCCAAGCGGGTGCCCGGCCAGGAGGTCACTCTCCCCTTCAACCCAGAACTGGCTCCCTGGCACATCCTGCTAGCCCAGGCGAAAGAATACACGACCCTTCCTCCTGAACAACGGAAGCGGGTCGGCCATCACCTGGAAGAGATCACAGTCGTATTGATCAAGAGCATGGTCAGCGACCAGATGGCTTTCGTGAGGTTGGCCAAAGAGTTCCTTGATACAGAAGATTTCGAGATGATCGGCCAGGGCCGCATCGGAGAGGGGAAAATCGGTGGCAAGGCAGCGGGGATGATGTTGGCCTGGAAGATCCTCCAACGGGAGGACCCGGCCGACGAGATAGACCTGCGTGGGCGTGTGGCGATCCCTGATTCCTACTTCATCGGCGCCGACGTTTTCTACGACTTTCACGCCATCAACGGGCTGGAGGAGTTTATCAACCAGAAGTACAAGACACAGGAGGAGATTGAGGCCGATTATCCCCACATCCAAGAAGCCTGCGCTGGTGGGCGATTTCCAGAGGATGTGACGGGGGAACTGCGGGAGTTGCTGACTAAGGTGGGGAGCGCCCCGCTTATCGTGCGCTCCTCCAGCCTTCTGGAGGACAACTTCGGGTTCTCCTTCGCCGGCAAATACGATAGTTTCTTCTGCCCCAACCAGGGTACTCTGGATGAGAACCTGGCTGCCCTGACCAACGCCATCGCGCACGTGTACGCCAGCGTCCTGGGCCCGGATGCGCTGCTCTACCGCCAGCAGGTAGGGCTCGTGGACTACGACGAGCGGATGGGGATATTGATCCAGAAGGTGCAAGGCCAGCGTTACCGCGACTTTTTCTTCCCCACGCTGGCCGGTGTGGGGTTCAGCCGCAATCCGTTTCGCTGGAACCGCAAGATTCGTCCGCAGGATGGCCTGTTGCGGCTGGTGTGGGGATTGGGCACTCGCGCCGTGGACCGGGTGGCCAATGACTATCCGCGTATGGTACCGCTCAGTCACCCGCAACTGAGGCCAGAGGCGGGCGCGGACCCAATCCGCAAGTATTCTCAGCATTTTGTGGATCTGATTGACTTGCGGGCAAATGCCTTCAGGATGCTGCCCATAGCCGACGTGCTGCAATCGGACTATCCCGGCATCGCACTTTTGGCCTCGCAGGACAAGGGAGACTACCTGCAGCCCATCTACGCTCCAGGCGCTCTGGATCGGACCCCGCTGGTTCTGACCTTCAGCGAACTTTTGAAGAACCAAGAGTTCGTGACATTGATGCGAAGCGTCCTGAAGAAACTGGAACGGCACTACGGCCGGCCGGTGGACGTCGAGTTTACGGTGGAGATCACGGCAGATCGCCCCCACCACTTTATCCTACACCTGCTCCAATGCCGCCCCCTGAGCAGCCAGGAATGGGGCGAGAGCCTGCGCATCCCCGACGACGTGCCACCGGAGGACGTGGTCTTCCTGGCGCGGCGGATGGTTCCCCACGGCCGGGTCAGGCGTATCCGCTACGTCGTCTACGTTGACCCGGCACAGTACGCCCGCGTGCCTGCCTACGAGACCCGATTCGAATTGGCGCGGGTGATTGGCCGGCTTAATAAGCGGCTGGAGAATGAATGTTTCATCCTGATGGGACCAGGGCGCTGGGGTACTTCGAACGTCGAACTGGGGCTAAAGGTCACCTACGCCGACATCTACAACACCCGCGCTCTGATCGAGATCGCCCAGTCCCGGGCCGACGACACACTGGAGGTCTCCTACGGCACCCACTTCTTTCAGGACCTGGTGGAGGCGCACATCTACCCTCTGCCGCTGTACCCGCACGCACCTGATACGACCTTCAACCGCGCTTTCTTCGACGAAGCGGTCAACGTGCTGGGAAAGTTACTTCCGGCCGATGCACCGTATGCTCCTTTCATCAAGGTGATAGACGTCCCATCGTTGGCAGGCAACCGTTACCTGGAATTGGTGATGGATAGCGAGCAGGACGAGGCGCTGGCGTACCTCAAACGCTATTCTTCGATTGAGTGACGATTTTGCCCCAGCGCAACTTGTCTCCCCCAACCGTCAAAACCTCGGAACCCCTACGAGGGATTTGGCAAAAATGTGGTATACTCAGGTCCGGGCAGCCCCGTATGGTTTTGGGCTGTTTCACGTCTAATTGGGTGGGAGAGCAAGCATTACGTGATGAATGAGCACACCCTGCTAGAACGAGCGAGGCAATACGACGATGCGGCATTAGGGGAACTCTACGACCGGTATGCCACTCGTATCTACGCCTACATCTACCGGCGGGTGGGCGATGCCCACATGGCGGAGGATCTCACCGGCGATGTGTTTGTGCGGATGATACAGGCAGTCCAGGCGGAGCGTCTCTGGCACACCTCGTTCCAGGCCTGGCTCTATCGCATCGCGCATAACCTGGTGGTGGATTACTACCGCCGCCGGCCGCCGGTGACCGAGTTGGAACTGGATGAGCGGTTGGTGACAGCCGAGGATGACCCGGCTTCTGCTGTGGCAGAGCGGCTTTCCCACCGGAGCCTTCGCGCTGCCATCAGCCGCCTCACATCTGACCAGCAACAAGTGTTGGCCCTGCGCTTCGGCGAAGGAATGAAAGCCCGGGAGGCGGCCGCGGTGATGAACAAGAGCACAGGCGCAATCGAGGCCCTCCAACACCGGGCTTTAGCCACATTGCGCCGCGTCTTGGAGAGGGAGTAGAATGATGGCAGAAGTTTCTTTCGACCAATTGTTAGAACGTTGTCTGCAGAAGGTGGCGCGCACGGGCGATATCGGGGCCAGTCTGCGGCGCTATCCCCAGTACGCCGATCGGCTGCGCCCATTGCTCGAAATGGCCCAGGCGACCCGTCGCTATTGCGAAGCAGTGCCGGAAGCGCCAGGTGGACTGGTGGCCGGCCGGGAGCGACTGCTGGCTGTGGCCGCGCAACAGCGCGCGAGAATCGTTGCAGCGACGTCAGCGACCGGAACTACAACCACGCGAATAAAGGGACGAAAAATGAAACTTGTCCTTGCGACGAGGCTCGTCACTGTTCTGCTGGCCGTCGTCGTGGGCACGGCTGCCCTTGGAGGCGGGGTCGTATGGGCCGCCGGCGACAGCCTGCCTGGTGACTTGCTGTACCCGGTCAAACTGGTGACGGAGGACGTGCGCCTGGCGCTCGTCTCCGCGCCGGGGGATCAAGTAGACCTGGCGCTGGGGTTGGCCGAGGAGCGTGCAGAGGAGGTCCAGGCGCTGGTAGCGGCCGGGCGACCGGTGCCGGACGAGACTGTCGTGCGGATGGAACAGCACGTTGAACGCGCGTTGGCCCAGGCAGCCCGGGCCTCTGATGATGAAGAGATGGCCGGCCTGCTGACGTGTATTGCCGGACGCACGCGCGCCCAGGCGCAGATGCTGGAACAGGTACAAGCGATGGCCTCACAACAAGCCCAGGTTGGGTTGGAGCGCGCTATGAACGTCTGCCGGTGGGGAGCGGAGATGGCGGAGGATGGGTTGAATGACCTCCCGATGTTCCGCTACCGTCATCTTCACCAGTACAGAGTCTACCCTGAGCCTGCCGAAGGGACGCCGGAGCCGACGAATGAGCCGGAGCAGGTGACTGCCACGCCGGGGGACGACCAGAAGCCCGAGCAGGACCGTGATCAACAGCGTGAGCAGGAGCGCACGTGCACACCTGTCGGCACGCCGCATGCTACACCCCACGGACCGCAGGCAACCCCCAGCCCACAGGCCACGCCCCACGGCCCGCAGGCGACGCCTGGTCCGCAGGCCACGCCCCAAGGGCCGCAGCGGACTCCTGCACCTCCCGCTCCGACGCCACAGCCCCAACAGCCTGGTGATGGACATGACGGGGGCGGGCGAGATGGCGGACAGGATGGCGGTGAACACGGCAGCGGTGGGCAAGGCAGTGGCAACTAGCTGGTGCTTTTGATGCCCTGGGAGACCCACAACGAGACCGGGACAGGACTTGCACGCCCCCCTGCACCCTGCAACAAGATCGGGATCGAGACAGGAACCAGGACAGGACTTGCACGCCCACCTGTACCCCACAACTAGACCAGGATCGGGACCGTGACCGGGACCGGGACCGGGACCGGGACAAAACCCATACGCCAGAGCCGACACGCACGCCGAAGCATAGCAGAGGATCCGGCAGCGGTCACTGATCTCGGCGAATAACCAGACAACAAGAATGTCGCGCCCCCTGGCCTGTAACCCGGCCAGGGGGCGCGTTTGTCGTCACTCAGTTCAAAACATCAGGCAGGCCGTATCTTGAGCAACACTTTTGCGTCTTAATAGTAGGAAGAGAAAAAAGGGGGACGACTTCCGGTGCATGATGAGAGCCTGTTGCTTGAGCGAGCAAAAGGGTACGATCCCAGAGCCCTGGGTGAAATCTACGACACCTACTTTGACAAGATCTATCGTTACATCTACCGTTATCTTGGCGAAGCCCGTCTGGCCGAGGATTTGACGGCCGACGTTTTCCTGAAGTTGCTGGAAGCCATCAAGTCATCTCGAGCACCCAGGACAAATCTGTCAGCGTGGCTCTACCGGGTGGCTCACAACCTGGTCGTTGACTACTTTCGGCGACGGTCCGGGGGAGAGAGCGCACCGTTAGAGGAAAGGCTGGTGGCCGCCGGTGACGACGTGACCATAGTCGTGGAGAAAAAGCTCGCTCAGCAACAGCTCCGGGCGGCCATCAGCCACCTCACGACTGACCAACAACAGGTCATCATTCTCAAGTTCGTGGAGGGTTTGAGCAATGCGCAGGTGGGACAGGTGCTAGACAAGACAGAGGGGGCCGTCAAGTCGCTACAGCATCGTGCCCTGGCCTCCCTGCAACGTATCATGGAGGGGGGAGGAGCAGCATGAAAGAGGATTTTGAGACCATTCTGGACGAGAGCCTCTCCTGTCTGAAGCAAGAAAAAAGCGTGGAGGTTTGCCTACAACGATATCCCCAGTATGCAGCCCGGTTGGAGCCTTTGCTACGGGCGGCCCTGAAGGTCGAGGATCTGAGAGAAATCGAACCGCCCTCAGCGGGAGCCAAAGCCACTGGCCGGGAGCGCTTTCTGCGAGAAGCAACTCGCCTACGGAGGGAGAGAATCCAGACTCGAAAGCCGGCCAGGAACGTGGCCCGGAAGAGGGGACTTGTGCTCAACGTGGCGATGGCCGTGCTCGTTGCCGTCCTGTTGCTCATCATCGTAGCCCTGACTGTGCCCGCGGTCGCCGGTATCTTCCACCGGTTCCACGAGAGGGAAACGCCGACGGCTCAGCCAACAGTGACCTTGCTGGCAACCGCTACTCCCCTGCCGACCGCTACATTGCCAGCATATCAGACGATCACCTGTACACCACAGCCGACGAAGCCTGGCACACCCACGCCGACGCACACACCGCAGCCGACCTACACCCACACTGTTACGCCGACGCACACACTGCAACCAACCTACACTTGCACTGCTACACCACTGACCCGCACGCCGACGCCGACACATATTCACACGCCTATGCCGACATGCACGCATACACTTGAGTCGACCCACACGCCGCATCCTACAGAGACCCGTGAACCGTACCCGACTCACACACCGCACCCGACCCACACGCTGCATCCGACCCACACGCCGCACCCGACGGAGACCCATGAGCCGGAGTCGACTCACACGCCACACATGACAAAAACTCCACACCACTGAGCGTTCGAGGGTAAGTGAGTGGCTTTCCCTGCAGGAGGTTGATCATGTCCGAAGCAAACGTGCCGAAATTCCCTGAGTTCAGAGAGTTGAGAATCGAGGATCGTGAGATCCTGCAAGCCTGCCTCGACCGGCTTCCGCCCGAGACCGCCGATCAGAACTTCACCAGCCTCTTTATGTGGCGTCATAACTACAACGTCAAGATCAGCCGGCTCAACGGTTGTGTTTGCCTTCACTGCACCGCGCTCGAAGGAGAGTTCTTCTTCCCGCCGGTGGGGAAGAGGATGCTGGAATCGGCTGAAGCTTGCCTCGCTTTCTTGAGAGAGCAGGCCAAAGAGCCAATCATCGGCCGGGCGTCGGAGAGCCTGGTGAAGAGATGTTTCGCCGACCGGACCCGGTTTTCGGTGAAGGAGGATCGGGACAGTTCCGAATACGTTTACCTGACGGAACACCTGATTAAACTATCGGGCCGGCACTATCATGGTCAGAGGAACCACATCAGGAGATTCAAGCGCATGTATCCTGATTTCTCCCTGGAACTCATCGGCCCTGAAAACGGAAACATCGCCGAGTGCCTGGAGTTGGCCGAGGAATGGTTTGCTATGAAATGGCGCGCTCTATTGGAGCGTCCTGACTCAAGCCCAGAAGCGCTGGCCTACGAGCAAGCCTTCCTGAAGGACGAGAGAGTGGCTATCAAGGAAATTTTTTCCCATTTCCAGGAGCTGCACGTCACTGGCCTGGCAATCAGGGTGGACAGCCGCATCCGGGCTTTCTCCGTGGGAGAGCCGTTGAACGACGATACGGTCGTGATTCACCTGGAAAAGGCCGATCATGCCTACCGCGGGCTGAGCCAGTTCATCTGCCAGGCCTTCTGTGAGCACGTGTGGGCCGATTACACATTCATCAATCGGGAAGAGGACTTGGGCTTCGAGGGGCTGCGGAAGGCCAAGATGACCCTGGGACCACATCACCTGACCCAGAAATACGACGTGACGTGGGCTTGATCGTTCCGCAATTTCTGCGCCAGATAAGGACAGGCCGATGAAGATTGAAACGAGTGCAACGACAAAGGGTATCGCAGCCATACTGGTATCTGCCACCATCTACGCCTTTACCGGGGTTTGTGTCCGCTTTCTGACCGGCCTCGGGCTGAACGTCTATTCCATCAACTTTGTCGAACTGCTCGTTGGCCTACCCCTGATCTTTTTTGTCGCCAGGATAGCCAGGGAGAAAATCCAGTGGCCGGCGCTCAAAGAGTGCGTATGGCTGGCGTTGCTCGGCCTGTGCCATTTCGGAGCCACGATGACGCTGTTCTATGCCTACAACTATACGACCATCGCCAACGTCGAATTCCTGCACTACGCCTTTCCCATTCTGACCGTGCTCGGCGCAGCGTTGTTTCTCAAGGAGAAGTTAAACGTCTGGAAGGTGATAGCGCTGGTTTTGTCAGGAGCAGGACTGGCCCTCATTTTTGACCCCACGCTGGCCCTTTCCCGCGAGATGCAACTGGGGAATCTGCTAGCCTTTGTATCTGCGCTTCCAGTCACAGTGATGACGCTGATTGGCCGCAGGCTGAAAAATCGTTCGGCCTATTTCACGACTTTCTGGAGCACGCTTGGCGCGGCCATCGTCTATCTCCCCTTTTTCATCTCCCACAATTCGATATCGGGCTTTGAACATTTCCCTTACTTCGTCTTCGACGAGGCCACGATGCTGGGCCTCCAGCAAATCGGGTACATAACGCTGGTCAGCCTGCTTTTTATGGCCGTTGCCGCGCCACTGTACTACTATGGCCTGGGGCGCCTGGAAGCATCAAAGGCCGGGGTATTGCTGCTGATGGAAGTCGTAGTCGCGGTGATCGTGGCCACGATTCTTTACCGGGAGATTCCCACGCCACTCAATGCCATCGGCGGATTGTTGATCCTGGTCAGTGGCATAGTTGTTATGAAAAGCGAATCAGCAGGGAGGATAGTGATGATGACTCAAATTCACTGCACACCACACACGCTCTATCGGATCAAGTATCACTTTGTCTGGGTACCGAAGCGTCGCCAGGATGTGCTGGTAGACGGCGTCGTCCAGAAGACGAGGGATGTACTGGCCGAGATAGCCGAGCAGTACGACCTTGAAATTGACGTGATGGACGTGCAAGAGGGTTACGTGCACGTTGAGCTGTCCGCGCCCCCCAGGTACGCGCCGGCCGAGATAGCGCGCTGGTTGAAAGAGATTTCGACCCGCGAGATCTTTGCCACGTTCCCGCAGATGAAAGAGAGACTGTGGGCCGGCGAACTTTGGGCGGAAGGATGCTACATGAGCACGAGCGGCAACGGCATCACCCCGGACGTAATCGAGCAATACGCTCAATACCAACCCCCACAGCGACTACTGGAACCGCTTGTGTAGTCAGGAGCAGACAAATGAACAGAGTCCTGGAAGCGATAGGCAACACTCCCATGATTGAGCTGCGGCAGCTTGCCCCCGGCGATGGGACCAGGATTTTCGGCAAGTGCGAGTTCATGAATCCCTCGGGCAGCCTGAAGGACCGCATGGCCAGGCACATCGTCCACAAGGCCGAGGAACGAGGGGAACTGAAGCCCGGTTCGACTATCCTGGAGGTGAGCAGCGGAAACACAGGCATCGCCTTCTCCATGATCGGGGCGGCGAAAGGCTACCGGGTGATCATCATGCTCCCCAGAACGGTCAGCGTGGAGCGGCGCAGGATCATCACTTCCCTGGGAGCGGAGTTGATCCTGATTGACGATTTCCTGGGAATGAGGGATGCCATCGAAGAGGCGGAGGAGATAGCCGAAAGGGACACCACGATCTTTTTGCCCCGCCAGTTCTCCAACCCGGACAACCCGGCCGCGCATTACAATTCTCTGGGCCAGGAAATCCTCTCCCAGATGCGGAAGCAGGTGGATGCTTTCGTCATGGGGGTGGGCACCGGTGGCACACTGATGGGCGTCGGTCGGGCCCTGAAGGACGTTGTCCCTGGGGTCAAGACTGTAGCTGTGGAGCCGGCCGAGTCGGCTGTGATGTCAGGAGGAAAGCCAGGCCATCACGGGATTCAGGGGCTGGCGGACGGTTTCATTCCCGACATCGTGGACCTGGAGTGCATTGACGAGGTCATCCAGGTCAAAACCGACGAGGCAGTGGAAATGGCGCGTCGCCTGGCGAAAGAGGAGGGTCTCTTCGTCGGTATTAGCGCCGGGGCTAATGTCCTGGCCTCGCTGGAACTGGCCCGCAACTCCGGGAGAGGCAAGCACATCGTCACCATCTTGCCGGATACAGGTGCGAGGTATCTGAGTCTGAATTAACGTCAACCAGGTGCAAATCTTTCGACCTGTGCAATTGATCTCGAAGCGTTTCCCTGTCATTCCGAGCGGAGGCGGCGAAGCCGCCGAAGTCGAGGAATCTCCTGCTCCCGAATGGTGAGATTCTTCGACTCGGAACGCTTCCCTTCGGCTACGCTCAGGGCAGGCTGCTCAGAATGACCGGCTGACTAACTGCACATCGAAATCTTTGACGTAGCCGTATCGAAATCGGGGCTTTCGCGTCATAAAGGGTAGAACAGCTAGCTGTCCAATTCCATCAAATCACAGAACAGAAAGGAGATCAGCGATGAACAACAAACTACTGAAGGCAGCGACTTTGACCCTGGTTCTGGTCTGCGGATCCATGGGGGGAGTGGCTTGGGCTGCGGCTGATAGTCAGCCGGGTTCTCCCTTGTATCCTGCCAGGATGGCCGTCGAGCAGATGGGCCTGACCATAACCACCGCTGAGGTCACCGGGACCGAACCGCAAATGGAGTTTGTCCAAGAGCGGGCGGATGAGATGCAGCAACTGGCAAACGATGACCAGTACCCCAGCGGCGTCTGCCCTGGCGGCAACTACGACGGCAACCAGGAAGGCGACAGCCCCGCCGTCAACTGCGACGGCAACCATGAAGGCGTCTGCCCCGGCGGCAACTGCGGCGGCGACCAGGAAGGCGACTGCCCAGGCAGCGACTGCGACGGCGACCAGCCCGACGGTTGCACCAGCGGCGACTGCGACGGCGACCAGGAAGGCGACTGCCCCGGCGGCGACTGCGGCGGCAACCAGCCCGACGGCTGCGCTGGCGGCAACTACGACGGCAACCAGGAAGGCGACAGCCCCGCCGTCAACTGCGACGGCAACCATGAAGGCGTCTGCCCCGGCGGCAACTGCGGCGGCG
>JAUWOI010000360.1 GCA_030612185.1 Anaerolineae bacterium | reverse complement strand
ACGGCGGGTGATCCTGGTTTGCTCATCCATATTTGACTCCTCCATCAATACCCCCTCGCCCTGATGTACTCGGAAGCATCCACGTTGTAGACCACGTCCTCAATCGTCCACACGGCCCAGGGCGTTCCCTCGTCCAGCCAGGTCGTGGTGGCGGGCGATGGAATCTCGATCCCGTGGAAGGGCTGCCAGCCCAGCGGCTCGTTGCGCCAGGGAATCTTGGCCTCATCTGTGGCTTCCTTGTAGCGCATCGCCTCCATCGTGCGCATCAACCCGGTCTCCCGGTCAAACGTGACGGTGAAAGTATCCTCCTCATCACCGAAGGGCCTGTCCTGAGCGAAGTCGAAGGGAACCACGAGGCGGGCGGTGGTATCGTCAATGGCTTCCCAGCGCACGCGGGGATCAGTGATGAGTATTGACGGTAGCCAAACCGATTCTCCCCACAGACCCAGATTGGCGGCCATATCAATTTTCGGCTCGTTCTCGATCACGCCGACGGGCAACTCCATGCGGGCATGGCCGTCAAGGTACCATTCATTGACCTTCATCACCGGATAGCCAAAGACGGTCGCTTCGATATAGTGCCGGTAGCCCTGACCGACGACGTGGGTGAACCTGAAACGTGCAGGGAAGCGCAGGCCAAAGACCCGCAATTTGCCCCGCCCACTGATAACCGCCGATTCGATGACCGGAACCTGATCCCCCATGATGGTCTCGTAGTACCGGGCAACGGACGCCGGTAAATCTGCCGGCAACTCGACGGTGTTCAGCGCCGGTGTCTGCTCCGGGTAGGCGGGAAAGGGCTTTGGCTGCACCTGGAGTCCCAACCAGCCAATACCCGCCAGAACCGCGAGAAGGCCGATGAGCGTTATGACTACTTTAACCACAAGGTTCATTTTCTTCTCCTTTCGACTATCTATCCTTCCGCAATCACGCCTATCTCAAAGTGGTCTTGGGATGGCTCGACCCGCCGGTCGAATCTGGCCTCCGTCACGCCGAAAAACTCGACGGTCCGAAAATCAGCCTGCTTCAGCAGCCACTTCAACTCTGGGCAGGTGTAGTAGCGCTGGATACAATCCAGGCTCTTCTTGCCCCCATCCACGCCGGTCGCCTCCAGGGTGAACGTTTCCCGGAATGTGACCGCGTCGAACGCGCCTGCTCCTGGATCGCGCGCCAGCATAAAGGCGGCGTTCGGGGCAGTCATGATGAACTTGCCGCCTGACCCAAGCGTGCGGGCCACGTTCTCCAGGATCAGTAGGTCCATCTCGTCCGTCTCCATCAGCGAAAATGCGCCTTCACAGATCGAGAGGGCTACGTCAAACTGGGCCTCGAAATCCAATGCGCGTGCGTCGCCAGCGATGAATGTGACGTCGAGGTTCTCCGCTTGCGCCACTTTGCGCCCTTGAGCCAGCAGCGACTCGGATAGATCGAGGCCCACGACCTGGTACCCCCTGCGGCCAAGTTCCAGCGCGTGGCGGCCGGTTCCGCACCCTACGTCCAAAATGGTCTTGGACCTGTCGTGACCGATCTCTTGTTCGATAAAGTCCACTTCGCCTTGCGTGCCCTGGGTGTAGGGCTCCTGGTCATAATCGGCAAAGTTCTTGTACAGTTCGACGTACCACGGACCTGGCATAGCATACTCCTTCCTTTTCCTGCGGCAGACCATCTGACCGCGGGCCATCAACTCTGCGGTCGAACGATGAGGCCCGCCAGACTGCCGAGCATCAACGCCACCGGCGTCCACCATTCCCGCGCCTTCCGGGGATCTTTGGCCGCCCGGATCAGCCGGTACTGTTCGGCCTCCCGCAATCTATCCTTGATGCGTTCCTCTGCCAACCGTTGAGCCAGATATGGATCGAAGTACATCACTCTACCTCCTTCTAAATTCGTTGATTTCCAAATTCGTTGTTGTGTCGCCTATGACAGCAATCATTCACCGCCGCCAACAACCGTTCCGGCGGGTCTCCTTTGCTGACGAAAGCGTCGACCCCGGCATCCAGGGCTGCCTGGCGCGCCTCCGGCCGCACGCTGAGAGCGATCACCGACAGACACGGACATAGTTCGCGCAGGGTGGGTAGCAGGCCATCTGCTTCCAGGCCGGGCAACTCCCAGTCGAGCAATACCAGGTCGGGGCAAGCCGCTTTCACCCAATCCAGCAAGCCCGTGACGTCAACGGCTTCCCCCAGGATACTGACGCCCGGCTGCTGCTCCAACACCAGCCGCAGTGCCGAGCGCACTTTAGATTGATCGTCAGCCAATAAAACACGCATCTGCCTCACCTCACTTACCCATCTACTCATTTACTCACTTACTCCTCACTTCCGCTCCCAGTGTAACACAAAAAACTCCCCGGCGCATCGGCCAACCGGGGAGTTTTGTACCTGGTCAGGTGGCTAGTCTTTTACCTGGTCAGGTGACCAGGTATTCGGTTCAGTTTGGGAGATGCACCCTAATGACATTGTTATGGGAGTCTATTCTGATTGCAGCACGCTAAATCGAAATAAACGCTATGGCTGGCTAATGGTTGATTGACGTTCGTAGAAGGTAACTACATCTCCAGTGTCGTTCGCGAGACACGTTGGCGGTAACTTGACAAGGCGGGTGAGAACTAAAAGATCGCCCGCAGACCCACCAGTATTCATGGCCACAAAAAATATGATAAACATAATCCATCTTATGGGAGCCAGCAGGATGAGCAGCAACCCCACAGCGCCTATGATTACCAGCGGGCCAACCGTAACGAAAGCGAATTGGCGGGTGGGAATATACCAATCTGGTGCACCGGCGTACGCATAGAACAGGCGTATGGCAAAGACGGGCTTGCTGCGGGTGAATACCCAGAAGAAAAATCCGTGGACTGATTCATGGATAGTGAAGAGCAAAACCACCAGCCCCACCACGACTGCCCACCCACCTGCCGTTATGCTACCCGAGGTATTCATTAAGTCTGGGCGTACCAAAGTTGCGAAACTTGACAGCAGGTAAAAGCTGAGGACGAAGACGAAAAACGCAACGATGTTCAGGGTAATGGTCAATCGTTTATTTTTTTCAGGTTAATCTCACCGGATTGGGCATACCCCTCCGGTAACGTCTGCGTAGAAGTAATCATTGCTGTACTCCCTCCACAATGGCAGTGATTCTAGATTTCGTGTTCATTTTTGGCACTCCTTTTTTCTGTTGGTATACTTCTGGCTCACTTTACCTGGCCGAACAGCAGAGCCAGCACACTACCCGGCACGTTCGTCACCACTTCCTGGGTCTCAATCTGCCTCTTCTATATCACCTCCGATTCGCTTCTTTTGATTGAGCGGTTTTCTGCTCGATCTTGCGCCCCCAGTGTAACACAAAAAACTCCCCGGCGCATCAGCCAACCAGGGAGTTTTGGACCTGGTCAGGTGGCTAGTCTTTTACCTGGTCAGGTGACCAGGTCGCATTGAAGTAGGCTGGAATCAGGGATGAGACCCGGCGTACTCCACCCAAACGATGTTGTTCTCCTTGTCAACCCAGTACTGGATACGGTCGCTGTAGTTGACATCGTATTGGAGGAGGCCCTTCAATTTGCCCCTGAGCTTTTTGACCTTGCCTGGCACTCTCCGTTCAGGGGTGGCCCGAAGGAATCGCAGTGCTTCAGCCGCCCCCTGAGGGTCACGGCTACAGACGTCGCGCCAGCCCTTCCTGACTTTCTTACGTAGCCGCACTGCGTATTCAGGAGGCATTGGGTAGTTCCATGGGGACGTAGTCTTCTGGCCGGCCACGGGTGTGCCAGGCTTCTATCAACTCCGGATTGCGGTGAGCTTCAACCGTGGCCATCCAGTCTTCCAGCAGCTCTTCGAATGAGGCCCAGTCTCCCGTAGTAGAACAGTGAGCGAAGGTGTCAACAAACTGGTGCAGGAACTCTTGCTGTTCCTCGTTATCCAGATCACGCAACCAGGGGAAGATAGCGCTCTCCGATAGCTCTCGCCCCAAGGGAATGACCTCGCGCAGGAACTGGGCAGCAGTTCTGGCGTGACCAGCAGCCTCGGTCGCCTCGGCTACCTTCTGGCGGGGTGCCAGCACCAGATCAGCCACCTTGCCCTGGACGATAGTCACGCCGCCTATCTTCCGAGCCCGATCGAACCAGTAGCGTTGTTTCTTTTTCAGATCGGTCGCCAGCACGACCTCGTCACTGAACATCACTTTCGTCATCGCGCACCTCCTGGCCAGAATTATATGCCTTTGAAGGTACTTTGTCAAGTACCTTATCAGGGCTTGCGCAGCGAAGCCTGGGGGCTTGATGGGTAAGTTCGCGGCCTGAGTTCACCGAAGGGTCGAAAGGTTGTGCTGCACGGCTAGCGCCACCGCTTCTGTGCGGCTGGTGACGCCCAGTTTGGAGAGGACGTTGCTGACGTGGAACTTGACGGTGGATGGGCTTACCACCAGCCGCCCGGCGATCTCGGGGTTGCTCAGCCCCTCGACCATCAGCGCCAGCACCTCTCGTTCCCGGGGGGTCAGGTCGTAGCCTGGAGACGGCGGTTCCCTCGTGGCCTGGATCAGCGCCTGAGCCGCCTCCGGGGCCAGGGTGGGCCGTCCGGCGTGGGCGGCCCGGATGGCGCCGGCCAGTTCATCGGCGGTGACGTTTTTGAGCAGGTAGCCGATGGCCCCGGCCTCCAGTGCCCCTTGCACCAATTCCTGCTCCTTGAAACTGGTCAGGGCGATGACCTGTATCTGTGGGCAACGCTCGCGGATGGCGCGGGTGGCGGCCGCTCCATCCATCCCCGGCATCACCAGGTCCATCAGCACCACGTCGGGCCGGAGTTGCTCGCACAAGCGCACGGCCTCCCCGCCGCCGCTGGCCTCCCCGACCAGTTCCAGGTCATCAAAAGCCAGCAGAAAGGCTCCCAGGCCGCTGCGCACTACGGCGTGGTCATCTACCAGCATCACGCGAATGGGGTTTGTCTCGGTCATAGTTGCTCCTCTCCTCCTGTGTTTTTCCAAACGACCACGATTTCCGTACCGTGGCCGGTTTTGCTTTCGACGGTCAGTGCCGCGCCGATGGCCTCGGCGCGTTCACGCATAATGCCCAGACCCAGGCTCCCCAGGGGGGCGCTCTCCGGCTCAAAGCCACG
>JAUWOI010000339.1 GCA_030612185.1 Anaerolineae bacterium | reverse complement strand
TTTCAGCGTCGGTGGCCTGAGATTGTCCTGAACCCTGATATGATCGGACTATCAAAACCAAAGAAAGGAGGCGTGGAAACTCAGATTATCATTTGACCGAACGATGGGGCTTCACTCAGATTATCATTTGACTTGACAGGGTCCAGGCATTGCTGAGAACACGGATCCCAGGACATTGACGGATTGTGCAGTTGCCACTCCCACCAGTAGCGTGTACAATCAGAGAGGAAGGGAGAGGAGAGAGGGGAGATGAGAGATGAGGAGGAAATGACTATGACTAGATCACCAGGCCCAAGCCCCACGTCCCGAATCCGCCATTGTTCATTGTTCATTGTTCATTGTTCATTGTTCATTGTTCATTGTTCATTGCTCATTGTCTTATCCGCATGCACACGTCCCGATGCCACCTGGGATCGCGTGCGCGAGAGCGGCATCCTGCGCGTGGGAATGGACGCCAGTTTTCCACCCTTCGAGACCATCGCTGCCGACGGGACGCTGATCGGATTCGACGTGGACCTGGCGCGGGAGTTGGGACGGCGGTTGGGACCTGCCCTGAGCGGGCCTGTCCTGAGCGAACCTGTCCTGAGTGAAGCCGAAGGAGCCGAAGGAGTCGAAGGGGTCGAGGTGCAGTTCGTCGCCAACCTGCCCTACGACGGTCTCTACGACGCGCTGGCGGTGGGCCGCGTGGACGCCGTCATGTCTGCGCTCGTCGTCAACCCCGCTCGCATGGCCGATTTCGCCTACTCGACCCCCTACTTCGACGCCGGGCAGGTGCTGGTGGCGCGTGAGAAACCTGACAGGTTTCGGAAAACCTGTCAGGTTTCTGAGGTTTCTGACCTGGACGGGTGCACGCTGGCGGTGGAATTCGGCACGCAGGGGGACCTGGAGGCGCGGAAGTGGGCGCAGAGGTTATCTGACCTCGCCGTCGTGCCTTATCAGACGGCGGCGGAGGCATTGGCGGCGGTCGCAGCGGGGGAGGCCGACGGTGCATTGGTGGATCACGTCTCGGCGCTGGCGGCGACGGGCAAAACCCTTGGGGTTTCGGAAAACCCCAAGGGTTTCGAGTTGGTTATCGTGGGAGAGCCGGTCGTCGAGGAGCCCTACGCCGTAGCCGTGCGGCACGATAGCCAGCACCTGCTGCGGGCAATCAACGAGGCGCTGGCAGAGATGGAGGCGGATGGGACGCTGGAGATGCTGGTAGCGGAGTGGCTGTTGGGATAGTCTTCCCAACTCCTCTTACGCCCCAACCCTCACTTATGCAAGATCTGGCTCAGGAACTGCTTGGTCCGCTCGTGCTTGGGTGCGGTGAATAATAACTCTGGCGTGGTGTCCTCAACAATGCAGCCTTCGTCGAGGAGAAGCATCTGATCAGCGGCTGCCCTGGCGAAGCCCATCTCGTGTGAGACAACCACCATCGTCATGCCTTCCTGCGCCAGGTCGAGCATCACGTCCAGCACCTCGCGGATCATCTCCGGATCGAGTGCCGAGGTCGGTTCATCAAAGAGCATGATCTTGGGATTCATCGCCAGTGCCCGCGCAATCGCCACGCGCTGCTGTTGCCCACCAGATAACTGCGTAGGGTAGGCATGCGCCTTTTCCGGGATGCCGACGCGCCTTAATTGTTGCATCGCGATCTCTTCGGCCTCCTCGGTCGAGCGCTTGCGTACTATACGTTGCGCGAGCGTGACGTTCTCCAGCGCGGTGAGATGCGGGAACAGGTTGAAGAGTTGAAAGACCATTCCGATCTCGGTCCGGACGGCGTTGAGTTGCTTCGGGTCAGTCGTCAACCGTTGGCCATCTATCCAGATCTCTCCACTGGTCGGCACCTCCAAATAGTTGATGCAGCGTAGCATGGTTGACTTACCGGAGCCGCTCGGCCCGATCACAATCACAACTTTGCCCCGCTCGACTCTCAGGTTGATGCCGTTGAGCGCTTTGACGTCGCCAAAGTGTTTGTGGAGATCCTTGATGACGATAATGTCTTTATGCTCAGACATGTCTACGCAACCGCCTTTCCACAAATTGCACCATCAAGGAAAGCGCAACCGTCATTGTCAAGTACAGGACGGACAGCGTGATGAACGCCTCACGAAAACGGAATGTACGACCGGCATACAACCGCGCCATCTGCGTGATATCCCGCACGGCCAGAACCGATACCAGCGACGAGTCCTTCACCATCGCCACAAAGTCATTCCCCAGCGCGGGCAGGACGTTGCGGATCGCCTGCGGCAGGATGACGCAACGCATGGCCTGCCCGTAACTCATGCCCAGCGAGCGCGCCGCCTCCATCTGCCCCCGCGTGATGGACTGGATACCGGCCCGGAATATCTCGGCCAGGAACGCCCCATAAGTGACAGATAGCGCGACGATGGCCCGCACACTCATAGAGATGGCCTTTTGCTCTATACTGATCAGGAAATTTCCGATCAATGTCAGACCCAGGCTGTTCAGCCACTCACCCAGGGCATTTATGCCCTCCATCACTAGCGGCACACCCACCAGCGCGATGAAGAATATCAGCACCAGCATGGGGATGCCACGGACGAGTTCAACGTACAGCGTGGCGAGATTGTTGAGCACCACATTGCGCGAGATACGCCCCAGCCCGGCCAGTAGGCCCAACACCAATGCAATTGCATAAGACGTGAGTGAAATGACGATGGCCGTGCTGAGACCGGCCTTGATGAAATCGAAAGCCTCGCGGTAGTTCTCCCTGGTGAAAATGAAGTAGCCTGTCCAGATAGCGATCAGGACCAACGCCAGGAACCACCAGGGAAAGTCAGCCAAGCGTTTGCCCAGTCGAACCTGGTCTGACTCTATCTGGGGTCTGCCCTCTACTACTGAGATAGATGGAGTGTCAGCCATGGATGACTCCTGCTATTCTATAGGGTGCGTTTCAAATGAGTTGTAGGACAAGTTGGTAACTTGTCTCAGGGGCAATTTGCCAAATTGCCCTACAACCGAGATGAAATACACCCTATTCTATAAACCGGTGTGCAGAACGCTTGATTCTGCACACCGGTTCGGCTAATCCGACGCGAACGGGAGGTAGAATCTATTCTTCGCCGTAGGCGCCTGGGCCGATGTCGTCGTAGGTCATGGTGAAGTTCGGGCCGAAGTACTGGGTGTTCAGTTCTTCAAGGAAGCCATCTGACTTCATCGCGTTGATCGCCTGGT
This sequence comes from Anaerolineae bacterium, assembly GCA_030612185.1. Next base: position 2,180 of record JAUWOI010000339.1, on the reverse strand, counting down.
TCACGGGGTCAACCAGGTCGCTTCCCTTGGGGAAGATGAAGGCCAACTGGTCGCTGGACATCGAAGGACCAACCAGTTTCAGTGTGTCGGCGTTCTCACCCAGGTACCCCTGGCCGGCCACCTCGTCAATGATGACCGCGTCAACGTCACCAGAGATCAGCGCCTGCACGGCAAATGGGAATTGCTCGAACGCCTGGATGCGTTCCTCCGGCAGGAACGTGGCGGCCGTCTCATAGTTGGTCGTGCCGGTCTGCGTGCCGAGGGCGAGGCTCTCATCGTTGACGATGTCGTCAATGCTCGAAATGCGGTCCTCATCCAGGCGAACGAGCAACCGCTGCTCGATGTTGATGTAGCCCGTGGAGAAGTCCACGACCTCAGCCCGATCCTCGGTGATGGTGATGCCATCAGCCGCAGCGTCGAACTGGCCATCGCCCACCGCCTGGATCATGCCCTCCCAGGCTGCCTCGGTGTAAACAGGCTTGCAGTGCAACCGGGTGCAGATCTCATCCCAGGCGTCGTAGTCCCAGCCACCGGGCTCGCCCGTCTCGATGTCGACGTAGTTGAAGGGCAGATAGGCGTTCTCAATAGCGACCGTGATCTCGCGGCACTCGAGGTCAACGATGGCATCCTTGGCGGTTCCCAGGCACCCCTCCACCTGTGGCTCGCCGCCCCCGCAGCCACCCAGCATCATGGTCGCGAGAAGCAAAACGAATATGGAAAGTCTGTACTTGCGCATTCTTGTTCCTCCTTTTGGTGATAGTTCAGTTTAATCTGACGTGAGGTCTTAAAGATATGAGTGTGGGACCCGGCTCATCACCTCCTTTCGCGATACGAGAGTTCTCGGAAAGTCGAGTAGGTAACTTTCTGACGGGTAGCAGGCCAATCGCATTGGCCGTCTTGGGCCAAACAACGCCCAACGCGGTTGGGCTCCTACCCTTTTCCGAGAAATCTCAATACGAGAGCTCTCGGAAAGTCTGTTTTGCTCCCACAACACTACAGCGAATTGGGAAACAAACGAATTCTTGCTCCGCCCGACCATTCGTTTTATTCTGAATTCGTTGTTCTAAATTCGTTGTAGTGTTCCACTGACAAACCCTTGTGAGTATAATGAGTGTAACATGATTATAGTTCAAAGTCAAGAGCGGTCAAGAGCGAAGCCCCCCCGCTCCTCAACGATAGCCTGCACCTCGGCCACCAGTGTCTCAGCACGGTGCTCGAGTGCGGCCAGTTCCACCAGCCAGGCCGCCGCCCGTGCCCGGTCCTTCAGCGCCGCCGCGTTGACCCGCACGTTAAGCGCCGCCCCCGCAACGGCCGCCCGCGCAACGTGCGCCGCCGTCCCTGCATCGGTGATGGCGTTGACGTTGCCAACCTGCACCGCCGTGCGGGCCAGTTCCAGCGCCGAGACCGCTTCCTGCGCCGTCGCCAGAGGCACCTCAGCAGCCTGCGCCAGCGCGGCCTGGATCGCCGCTCGCCGCGCCGCTTTCTGCTCGTCGCTGTGCCTGGGCAGCCGGTAGGCCGCCATCACCGCCTCAAAGGCGGCGCTGTCCTCGGCGATGCGGGCCGTGAGCGATTGGCGCAGCCGCTCCGCCTCCGCCACCAGTGTCTCCATCTCCGCCTCCACCCCGGCGTACTTCGGCTTGCCCAGCGTCAGCCGCCCGACCATCGCCGCCAGCGCCGCCGCCAACGCACCGGCCAGCGCAGCCACCGAGCCCCCGCCCGGAGCAGGCGTTTCGGCCGCCACCGCGTCGAGGAAGAGGGTCGGGGTGACGTCCGCTTCCAGATCAGTCAGCCGGTTCTCCAGCACCTGCTCAGAAGCCAGGTCCAGTTGCAGATACCAGCAGGCCGCATCCACGAGCGCGCGCTGGGGCGTCAGCCCCACCAACTCGCTGTGGGTCACCGCCACGCCGTAGCGGGCCGCCTCGCTGCGGATCATCTCCATCACGCGATGGATGGGCGTGCGGCGAAAGTTGGTCAGGTTCATCGAGACCTGCGCCTGTCCTTCTACCAATAGTCCCAACGCCTTGACGTGGTGCAGCCCGCCGGAGGAGTGGCGCACGGCGCGGGCGATACGTTTCGCGACCGTAACGTCATCAGTGTTCAGATAGACGTTGAAGGCGATGAGAAACGACCGCGCGCCGATAACAGTCGCACCAGCAGGGCCGAGTTTGGCCGGGCCGAAG
>JAUWOI010000153.1 GCA_030612185.1 Anaerolineae bacterium | reverse complement strand
CCGGGCGCGGAGGGTCGACCGGGGGACGGGCCGGGCCGGGCTGAGCACCCTGCCCGGCTACGGAGCGGACGTGACCGCCGGGCGGACGGCGGACGTCGCCTTCGTCATTGACGGCTCCGACCCCAACGTGGCCAACACCGTCTTCGCCGCCTCCCAGCAGGTGGGACAGGCCCAAAGCATGCAGCTCATTGAGCGGCGGCTGGGAATCTCGCCGGAGGAGATGACTGCCCTGAAGGTCCATCCCCGGGTCTGGTACAACCCGGAGATGAAGAGCGTCAACTTTATGGTGCCTGGGCTGATGGCGATGATCCTCTTCATGCTCACGACCATGCTCACCTCCCTCTCCATCGTGCGGGAGCGAGAGCAAGGGACCATCGAACAACTGATGGTCACCCCCATTCGCTCCATTGAGCTGGTGGTGGGCAAGGTGGCTCCCTACATCGTCGTCGCCTTCTTCAACGTGCTGCAGGTGCTGGTCATCGGCGTCTTTTGGTTCGGCGTGCCGGTCCACGGAAGCGTTCTTCTTCTCCTGGCTCTCTCCGCCGTCTTTCTGATGACTACCCTGGGCATCGGCATCTTTATCTCCAGCGTGGCTAACACCCAACAGGAAGCGATGCTGCTGGCTTGGTTCACGCTGCTGCCCTCCATCTTTCTGGCTGGCTTCTTCTTTCCTATCGAGGCCATGCCGGGCTTCCTGCAGGCGATCAGTTACCTGATCCCGCTCCGCTACATGCTGGTCATCGTCCGGGGCATCATCCTCAAGGGAGTGGGGCTGGAGGTGCTGGCTGACCAGGTGGTGGCGCTGCTGATCTTTGGGACGGTGATCATGATCTTTGCGGCGACGCGATTTCGGAAGCGGCTAGAATAGGACGAGTGGCCTTTTCATCCGCCCGTCTGCTGACCCCAGTGCCGAGGTAGAACGCACCTTAAAAGTCGAATAAGCCCTTGACAAAAGCCAGGGTTTGGGTTATAATGTGTACGGTCGTTTTGTAAAGCGACCGTATGAGAAACGACGCTTAAGACGAGGTTTGATTATGGCCCAAACACAGAAACTGATCCTGCGCATCGTCATCGCCCAGCGGGGGGGGATCAGCAGCGGAGAATTGCTGGAGGTGGCTCAAAAGCTCGGGCGCTCCCCCGATGCCGTCCGAGCAGCAGCCAACCGCATGGCGCGGGTTGGGCTGCTGACCAAAACGGGGCGAGGTCGGGGCAACGTGCGCTACAGCGTCGGTTCCCAGGGCCGGGCTCTCATCGAACGGTTCATCGCCAAGCTCCTGCGTTATCACATGGCCCTGGACGGCCAGTTGGCCTGGGACGGCAACTGGCTGGTGGTCACTTTCGGCATACCCGAAGGGCAGCGGAGCAAACGCAATATCTTCCGCAACCGGCTGACGGAGATGGGTTTTGGCCTGCTGTCGTCCAGCGTGTGGATCTCGCCCCTCGACCAGGAAGCCGAAGTCACGGCTCTGGTCGAGGAACTGGGCCTCGTCGAGCAGGTAACTCTGCTGCGCTGCCAGCAGGTATGGCGACCGGGCGTGAAGAGCATTGGCGAACTGGCCTACCGCGTGTGGAGGCTGGAACCGTTGGCTGCTCGCTACCGCGATTTCAACAGCCGTACTGAGGCTCTGCTGGAGTCGCTAGAACGAATGGGACAAGAGGGAGAGATAGATGCCGAGGCCCTCTGTTTCGGGACTATGGGTTTGCAGCAGGAGTTGCTTGACATCATTCTCGCCGAGGACCCTTGCTTGCCAATCGAGTTGTTGCCCCCCGACTGGCCCAGCCAGCGCACCCACGAGCTGATCCACGCTCTCACCCGCGCCGTCGATCAACTGGATCTGGTCAGCAGCCGCTACGAGCCCCTGCTTTACATGGTGCAGGACATAGAGATGTTGAAGTCTTTCCGCCTCGAAGGAGTCAATGACGACTTCCGCTGGCCGCCGGAAGAGAGGGCGACGCGATGAGCTGTTTCCTCGCAATGATGCGCAAAGAGTTCCGGCACATGCTGCGCGACCCCTGGTCGTTGGCTACTCTCACTGTGGGCGCGGCGCTGATGTTGGTGGCGATGGCTTATATCTTCTCTGCTGACATCGAGCACGTCCCGGTTGCTGTCCTGGATGGCGACCGCAGCCCTCAATCGCGAGCCTACCTGCAGTGTTTTGCCAACGACGAGTTCTTCGACCTGAGGTACTGGGCACGCAGTCACGAGGAGGCCCGTGAATGGGTGGAATCGGGCCGGGCGCGAGCGGCGATCATCGTCCCACCCGGTTTTGCCGAAGCAACGCAACGGGGGGAACGGGTCACGGTGCAGATCATTGTGGACGGGACCAAGTCCAACACCGCTCACCAGATTCTGGGCAACGCTGGGGCGCTATCGGCCAACTTCTCGGTCCAACTGTTGAAACGTCAATTGGTCAGCGCGGGGCTGGCTTCAGGTCACGAATCACTGCCTTTGGAATTCCGGGTGCGGGCGCTGTACAATCCCGAACTGAAGGCGGTCAACAGCTTCCTGCCGGGGCTGATGGCCATGGTCCTGGGTATGGCGGCCCTCTCCACCGCCATGTCCATTGCCCGCGAGAAGGAGCAAGGCACCATGGAGATGCTAATGACCACACCCATCCGGCGTTACCAGTTGCTGGCCGGCAAGATCGCGCCCTACTTGTTCGTCGGCCTGCTGGACATTTTTTTCTTCACCCTGGTCGGGACGGTCACTTTCGGTGTTCCCTTCCGGGGCCGTCTGTCGGACCTGGTCCTTTTCTCCAGCCTTTTCCTGCTGGCCAACCTGGGTGTTGGACTGCTGATCTCCAGCCTGGTCCGCACTCAGATGGCAGCCCTGATGATCACCGCGATGATTCTCATGATGCCGGTCATCAACATGTCAGGGCTCTTTTATCCCCTTTATGCCAAGCCACCTGATGAACGGGTGATGGCTATGCTTTGGCCGGCTACCCACTACGTCGTCATCGCCCGCGGGATTTTCCTGAAGGGGGTGGGGATGCAAGTCCTGATGCCCCACGGAATCTTTTTGCTGGTCTACGGTTTGCTGCTGAACGGCCTGGCCGTGTGGCGGCTCAAGAAAAAGCTGGCGTGACAACAATGAACAATGAACCAATTAACAATGGTCAATGCCGGCTTGTGAACTGAGAAGTTGGGGGTTGAAGGAATGTTCGGTCGTATCTGGAACCTGGTCCGGAAAGAAGCCATTCAGTATTTGCGCTATAGGGTATTCCTGGTCTTTGTCCTGGTGTTTCCGGTCTGGAACCTCATGTCGGTCGCCGGCTCTGTCTCGCAGGGCATCATGCACATTCCGACGGCGGTCTATGACCAGGACCACAGCCAGGCCAGCCGCCGCCTGGTGACCATGCTGCGCAACTCTCGCCGCTTTGACCCGGACTATTATGTGAGCAGTCGGGCAGAACTGGAGCAATTGTTGGAGCGGGGGACGGTCAAAGTAGGGCTGTTGATCCCCCAGGATTTCGGCGCCAGGTTGAGCACGGGGGGCCAGGGGGCTACCGCCCAGGTGTTGCTGGACGGCACCGAGACCACCACCGCCCTGATAGCCCGGGCCTATCTGGAAGGGACGGCTTACGAGTACATGCGGCGGATGCTGAGCGAGGAATCAGCCGGGGGGCCGGTGGTCGTCGGGGCACTGGAGCGTGTGGAGGTCCGCTCTCGGGTCTGGTTCAACGAGGATCTGCGCGACGAGAACATTCGCCTTCCGATCGAGATGAGCGGCGTGGTGATGATGTTGGCCTTTCTCCTCCCTGCGTTTGCCATCGTCAGAGAGCGGGAGATGGGCACTCTGGAACAGCTCTTCGTCACCCCGCTGCGCCCCATTGAATTGATCGTTGGCAAAAGTCTGCTGGTTCTGCTGATCGTCTATCTGTGTTTCCTGGCCATGCTGGCCCTGAACGTCCTTTACTTCCAGGTGCCCCTGCGGGGGTCACTGGCTCTGCTGATGATTTTGACGTGCTACTACATTTTCATTGAGATAGGGTGGGGGCTGCTCATCTCGGCCATCACGCGCACGCAGGGGCAGGCTTTGATGGCGGCTTTCGTTATCCAGTTCCCGGAGATGATGCTCTCTGGCCAGGTTCCGGTAGAAATGTTGCCCAGGGTGGCACAGGTGGTCTCCAACCTGGTGCCCAATAAACACTATAACGACATCGTGTTGGGCATTATGCTCAAGGGTTCCACCCTGGCCGACCTGTGGCCCCAGGTGGTGGCGCTGGGGGTGTTGGGTGTTGCCCTCTACACTCTTGCTGCTGTTTGCTTGCGGAAGCGATTAGACTGATGCAACGTTCTTCGAACCTTAAAATTTGCACACAGTCGTGGTTGCCCTCTTGACAGAGGACAGGTGCTGTGGTATAATTTCGAGTAATTGCTCAAGTCTGAGGGTTTACTCAATATCGAGTTACCGCTCATCACAACATCTGTATCTCTGGAGGACACCATGTCAGAAAGATCAGAAAGAAAAGTCAGCCGCCGGGAACGGCAAGCGGCGGCTCGCAAGAAACGCATTCTGGACGCCGCAGCGCGGGTCTTTGCCAGGAAGGGCTACCAGCGGGCCACCACCAAAGAGATCGCAGACGAGGCGGACGTGGGCGAGGGCACCATCTACAGTTACTTTGGCAGCAAACGGGACCTGTTGCTCAGCCTGGTCTCCTCTATGAGCGAATCGCTGCTGACGCCCCCGCAGGAGATTCCCCCCGATGACTTCGAGTCCTTGATCTCTTCCTTCTTGCGCGACCGGCTCACGCTCACGGAGCAAAACGCCGATCTCACCCGAGTGCTCCTGTATGAAGCCCGCTTCGACGACGACCTGCGTCGCGAGTACGTGGAGAACGTGCTGCGCAAGATGGCTACGCGCCTGGAGGAGCGCATGATCCCCCTCATCGAGGCCGGCAGGTTGCGCCCTATCCACACCGGCGTGGCCGCGCTGGCTATCATTGGCTCTTTCCTGGGCTTTGCGCTCCTGCGGGACTTGCAGATGGAGCTCCCGCCCCTCGACGAGCTAGCCACGGACATGACGAGTCTCCTCCTGGACGGGTTGCGGGCCAGGGACGAGGCTGAGGTTGAGGGAGGGCGAGATGCTGACTAGACTGTGGGCCATCATCCGTAAGGAACTCACGCAGATGCTGCGCGACTGGCGCACCCTGATCATCATCCTCACCATGCCCATTGCGCAGCTCTTCACCTTCGCCTACGCCCTCAACACCCAGGTTGACCACCTGCCGACGGTGGTGGTGGATAAGGCACACAACGCTGACAGCCGGGCCTTTGTGCGGGCCATCGAAAACACCGGCTACTTTGACGCCGAGTTATACGTGGACAGCCCCCAGGAAGCGCAAAGGCTGATTGACAGTGGACGAGTTCAGGCGGGATTCATCATCCCTCCCACCTTTTCGACCACGCTCTCCCAGGGCCAGGAGGCTGTCGTTCAACTGCTCATTGACGGCTCGGACCCCACCGTGGCCCAGACGGCGCTGTTCGGGGCCACGGCCGCCGCCCAGGCACATGCGTTCGAGATCATATCCGATGCTGTCGAGAAAAGAGGGCTGACCGGGGGCTTTAGTCTCCCGTTGAGTCTACTTACCCGCGTCCTGTACAATCCTGACATGAAGAGCCTCAACTTTATGGTGCCGGGTCTGGTGGGTATGATCTTGCAGACACAATCGCTGATGCTGACTGCCCTGGCTATCGTCCGTGAGCGGGAATTGGGCACATTGGAACAGTTGATCGTCACCCCTATCAAGCCTATAGAGTTGATGCTGGGCAAGACCCTGCCCGCCGCTTTGATCGCTCTGGCCAACATGACCACTATCTTGTGCCTGAGCATTTTCTGGTTCAAGGTCGAGTTCCAGGGTAGCCTGCTGTTGTTTGCAGCTCTGTCTTCCCTCTTCTTGCTTAGCTCTCTGGGCCTCGGACTGCTCATCTCCACCGTCTCGACCACGCAGATGCAAGCCATGCAGATGATGGTCCTCCTCCTGTTACCTTCGATCATCCTGTCGGGTTTTATGTTTCCACGGGAGAGTATGCCCCAACTGCTCTATAACATGGGCTACTTTATTCCCCTGACCTACTTCCTCCAGATCACGCGGGGCATCATTCTCAAGGGCGTCGGCATTGAGTTTCTGTGGGAACAGGTGTGGCCGCTGGCCATCTTTGGATTGGCGGTCTTTACCATCAGCGCCCGCCGCTTCCAGAAAAGGCTGGAATGATAAGCAAAATGAACAATGAATCAATGAACAATGAACAATGGGTCATAGAAACGCATAATCTGGCGAAGCGGTTCAAGAAAGTCACTGCTGTGGACGGGCTCGACCTGAGTATCCGGCGCGGCGAGATCTTTGGTCTGCTGGGACCGGATGGCGCGGGCAAGACAACGACCATCCGCATGCTGTGCGCGATTATGGACCCCAGCGCGGGCAGCGCCCGAGTGGCCGGGTTCGATACGGTGAAGGAGCCGGAGGAAATCAAGAAGCGCATCGGGTACATGGCACAGCAGTTCTCCCTCTACGGCGACCTGACAGTGCTGGAGAACCTGGTCTTTTTCGCTGACATTTTCCAGGTCGGGCGGCGGGAGCGAGAGGAGCGCATCGCCCGTTTGCTAAAGTTCGCCCGCTTGACCGAGTTCCAAAAGCGGCGGGCGGCCCACCTTTCGGGCGGCATGCAAAAGAAACTGGCCCTGGCCTGCACGCTGATCCACCAGCCTGAGGTGATTTTCCTGGACGAGCCGACCACCGGCGTGGATCCAGTCTCACGGCGCGAGTTCTGGGACATCCTGACCGAACTGCACCTGGATGGGGTGACGCTCTTTGTCAGCACGCCCTACATGGACGAGGCGGAGCGCTGCTCGCGGGTGGCGTTAATGTTCGAGGGAAGCATCATTGTCTGCGATACGCCGGCGCACATCAAGGGGCTGGTCGAGGGAGAGTTGCTGGAATTGCGGCCCGACCGGCTGCGGGAGGCGAGCCAGGTTATCGAGAACCTCCCCGGCGTGCTGGAAGTGCAGACCTACGGCGATTTGCTGCACATATTCGTGGACGATGCCGCACAGCGCGCGTCGTCCATCCAGGGAGCGTTGAGCAGCGCGGGGATCGCCGTGCGGGGATTGCGCCAGACCCGCCCGCGGATGGAGGAGGCGTTTATCTCGCTGATCCGCAAGCGTCGGGAGGAGACGTAAGAATGACAGCCGTTGAGGCGTGGAAACAACGAGCCAGGCAGCTCAAGACGGAGACCTATGCTCTCTACCTGGCCTACAAAGACCCCAGGACGCCCTGGTACGCCCGGTTGTTCGCCGCCCTCGTGGTGGGGTATGCCTTCAGCCCCATTGATCTGATTCCTGACTTCATCCCTGTCCTGGGTTATTTGGACGACCTGATCCTGGTCCCCCTGGGGGCTGCGCTTGCGCTGAAGATGATTCCTCCCGACGTCATCGCCGAGAGCCGGAAAAAGGCCAGGGAAGCGATGAGCGGAGGCAAACCGACGAACTGGGCAGCCGCCGCCGTGATCATCGCCATTTGGCTCCTCCTGGCGGCTATGTCCATTGTCCTTATTGTACGGACGTTCAGAAATTGATGGAGACTTCAGACTGTGAACGAACACGCTGTTGAGGTTATCAATCTGACCAAAAAGTTCGGTGATTTCACCGCCGTGAATGGGGTCACGTTCAACATCCAGCGGGGGGAGATATTCGGCTTCCTGGGCCCCAATGGTGCGGGCAAGACGACGACCATCCGCATGCTGCTGGGATTGCTGCGGCCCACGTCAGGCCAGGCCACCGTGCTGGGCTACGACATCGTGCGCCAGCCGGAGGAGATCCGCAAGCACATCGGCTATATGTCTCAGCGTTTCAGTCTCTACAACGACTTGACCGTGAACGAGAACCTGGATTTCTACGGGCGCACCTACGGTGTGCGCGGCGAACGGCTGCGGAAGCGCAAGCAGTTCGTCATTGAGATGGCGGGGCTGGAGGGGCGAGAGCGGGAACTAACGCGAAATCTCGCCGGCGGCTGGAAACAGCGGCTGGCCCTGGGCGCGGCGATCCTCCACGAACCGGAGATGCTCTTCCTGGATGAGCCAACCGCAGGGGTGGATCCCATCTCGCGGCGGGCTTTCTGGGACTTGCTGTACTGTCTGGCCGAGGATGGGACAACCATCCTCGTAACGACTCACTATATGGACGAGGCCGAACACTGCCAGGACCTGGCGCTCATTCACAATGGGCGCATCATCACCCAGGGATCTCCAGAGGAGATCAAACTACACGAGATGCAAGGACAGGTACTGGAAATTGACTGCACTCAGCCAGATGAGGCAATCGGCGTCCTGCGGCAGATGGGCCTGTTCGACGAGGTGGCGCTGTACGGCGCACTGATCCACGTCGTGGCCGACGGGATCGCGGAGCACAAACCCCACATCGCGCAGGCGCTGGCCAAGGCAAACGTTCGAGTGCGGGCAATGGACGTCATCGCCCCATCGTTGGAGGATGTTTTCATCTCCAACGTGCGGAGTAATTCAGACCCTTCGGGTTTCGGAAAACCCGAAGGGTCTCCCATCTAAGAGGAGTGAGGATATGAAACGAGAAAAGATCGTTCCGATTGTCATCATCGCCGTGGCCATCATCATTGTGGCGGCAGCAGGCATCTACCTTGCTATGAACCCGGATGTCTGGAGCGAGGTGATGGTGCAAATGGAACTGGCTGAACCGGAGGCTGGTGGTCTGGTGGCTTCCGGGTTCATCGAGGCCGAGGAAGTCGCCGTCGCACCGGAACTGGGGGGGCGCGTGGTCGAACTGCTGGCGGACGAGGGGGACGAGGTCGAGGCCGGGCAGGTGCTGGTACGGCTAGATGGAACGTTGCTGGATGCCCAGGGCGAGGTGGCCCAGGCAGCCCTGGACG
>JAUWOI010000406.1 GCA_030612185.1 Anaerolineae bacterium | reverse complement strand
AACGCAGAGGCGCAGAGACGCAAAGAAATTTAAATGGTAGATCAAGATTAGTTCAGTCAAAGGCCTCGATTCTCAAAAATATTAAAGCATCATTCAAGAATCTCTGCGCCTTTGCGTCTCTGCGTTAAAATTAGCCCCTTTTTTCAGTGGGGTCATTTACCAATTTACCAATCTACTAAATTCAAGGAGGAAACAGTCACCATGGAGAACATCTGTGTCATCGGTGTCGGCTACGTGGGCCTGGTCACCGGCGCTTGCCTGGCCGACCTGGGCAACCACGCCATCTGCCTGAATCGTAACAAGCAGAAGTCCGACAACCTGAAGAAAGGCATCCTGCCCATCTACGAGCCGGGCCTGGAGGAGATCGTGCGGCGCAACTACGAGGCCGGGCGGTTGGGCTTCACTACCTCCTACGACGAGGCAATGCAGGATGCGGAGTTCGTCCTCATCGCCGTGGGCACACCCTCAGGTGAGAGCGGCGAGGCGGACCTGGCTCACGTCGAGGCGGCCGCGACCGAAGTCGCCCGCCGCATCCACAAGCCCACCATCATCGTCAATAAGTCCACTGTGCCTATCGGCACCGGCGATTGGGTCGCCGACATTGTGCGTGCTGCAATGCCCGATCCCAGCATCCCCTTCTGGGTCGTCTCCAACCCCGAGTTCCTGCGCGAAGGGTCCGGCGTCTATGACTGCATGAACCCTGACCGCGTAGTGCTCGGTTCCACCAGCCGGGAGGCGGCCGAACGGGTGGCCGAACTGTACTATCCACTACACGCCGAGACGATCATCACCAACCTGCGCCCGGCCGAGATGATCAAGTACGCTTCCAACGCATTCCTGGCAACCAAGATTTCGTTCATCAACGAAATAGCCAACATCTGCGAGACGCTGGGGGCCGACGTGAAGGAGGTGGCACGGGGCATGGGCACCGACCGTCGCATCAGTCCGGAGTTCCTGGGGGCCGGCATCGGCTGGGGCGGTTCCTGCTTCCCCAAGGACGTCAAAGCCCTGGCGCACATGGCCGCCACGCATGGGACGCACCCCCAGATGCTGCGGGCGGTGATGGAGATCAACTACGACCAGCGCAAGCGGTTCGTGACCAAACTGCGCCACATCCTGGGCGGCTTCCGGGGCAGGACGGTCGGCGTGCTGGGCCTCTCGTTCAAGCCGAACACCGACGACATGCGGGATGCCCCCTCGATTGAGATCATTCACCTGCTGCTGTACGAGGGGGCTGAGGTCAAAGCCTACGACCCGGAAGCGATGGAGAACGCGCACCGCATCCTGGGCGACGGCATCACCTACTGCAATGACCCCTACGAGGTGGCCGAGGGAACCGACGCGCTGCTGCTGGTCGCCGAATGGAACGAGTTCAAGCAGTTGGATATGGAGCGCGTCAAGGAGTTGATGCGTCAACCGGTGCTGATGGACGGTCGCAACGTCTACGACCCGCAGCGCATGCGCGAACTGGGCTTCACCTATCGGGGCATGGGGCGCGGCTACGACGACAGCGGCCAGCCGAAGTAAGAGGCTGCGCCTTCAAGTAGACCACAGCGGTAAAGCGGTGCCGACCAGCAGGCCGGGGCCTATCGTGGCTTGCCTGAACACAGCCAGGACGGCCTCGGCCTGGAACTGTTCGTCGCCAAAGGGCCAGATGCGACGGCGACAGACAAGGTCTGTTGAGACGGGATCGGGCCGGGCTTGTCTCATTTACCCCAGCGCGCCCAACGCTTGCTCCAGGTCGCTCAGCAGATCCTCTACCGCCTCGATCCCCACCGACATGCGCACCAGCCCGTCGCCGATGCCGATGCACGCTCGCTCCTCCGGGCTTAGCGCACGATGGGAGGAGTGAGCCGGATAGAGGACGAGCGTGCATACGTCTCCCAAGGTGGTGGCCGGCAGGCAGAGGCGCAATGCATCGAAAAAGCGGAAGACCTGGCTTTGATCGGCCTCCGCCAGATCGAAGGCTACCATGCCTCCGTATCCCCGCCCCCGAAACAGCCGTTTCGCCAGACTGTGCTGAGGGTGGGATGGGAGGCCCGGGTACAGAACCCGTTTCACCCTGGGATGGGCCTCCAGCCAGCGGGCCACCGCTAAACCATTCTCACAGTGTTGGCGCATCCGCAGCGGCAGCGTCTTGATCCCCCGCAGCACCAGCCAGGCTTCGTGCGGCCCCAGGTTCGCACCAGTCAGTTTAAGAACCTCGAGCAGATCTGCCTGTCGGGCTCCTGAAGTGACCACGACCCCGCTCAACACGTCGCCATGGCCCCCCAGGTACTTGGTACTGCTGTGGATCACCACGTCGGCCCCCATGTTCAGGGGTTGCGCCAGGCAGGGAGTAGCGAAAGTATTATCTACCAGCAGGGCCGCCCCGTACCGATGCGCCACGCCGGCCAGCGCTGGTATGTCCGCCACCTTGAGCAACGGGTTGGAGACGGTCTCGACCAGCAGAGCTACCGGCCTCAGTTCCGCACAGGCTGTCTCCACTGCCTCGATGTCCTCTATATCCACGAAGCGCACCATGACCCCTTGGGAGCGCAGAAGCCGATCCAGCAGGGCGTAGGTAGCGCCGTAGAGATCCTGAGCCACAACCACCGCCGAGCCCGCCCGGCATCCCGTGGCCAGCAGGGCGGCGTGGATGGCTGCCATGCCGGACGCGAAGGCGAGGGCCATCTCCCCCTCTTCCAACGCGGCTACAGTCTCTTCCAAAGCGGTGACGGTGGGGTTGCCGTGGCGGGCGTAGACGTATCCTTGGCGTGTCCCCGCGAAGACCGCATCCAGGTCTTCCATTCGCTCGTAATGGTACGTGACCGAGGGATGAATGGGGGTGACGGTAGGGATGAAGTCGGGGCGGCGGAGGCAAGTACTGGCGTGGACGGCTCTGGTGGCTAAATGACGTATTGTCACATCGTTCATTGCAACCTCCTAATCTAGTGGATTGGTAGACTGGTAGATTGGCAAGTTGGCCCTCAGCCCACTGGTTTACCAATCTACCAATTTACCAATTTACCAACCTACCGAGTCCGCTTGAGCGCTCGCAGCGCGGCCTTCACCCGTTGCCAGCCGGCGCGCACGCGCCTGGCCCGCTCCCGGTCGAAGGCGTGGCGGCTGTAACGTGCTTCCACGAAGGCCCGGGTGAGCAGGGTCATCTCCTGCTGCGCCTCGGGCAGGTTGGGGCCCAGGGCGGCGTCGTATTCGTGGGGCGTCTGAGCGCGCTGGCGGGGAAAGCCCTGCCGGCCTGCGCGCCGCAGGATGCTCAGGTAGTAGTATAGGATGCGCTCGCGGGGCGACAGTGCGCTCAGCCGGAAGAAGCGGAAAGGTTCCTCCGGCTGTCCTCGGCGTGCCCGCCGCAGCGACAACCGGCGCGGAACGCGCTCACTGACAGCCTCCGCTAACCCGACCAGGCGGCGCCAGAGGGCGATCAAAAAACGACGCAGCGCGCGGATTGGCCTCAGCCCGGTCAACACTCCCAGCAATTCCGGGTGGTCGCGCAGATAACTGCGGACAACGTAGAAGATCATCCCCAGCGTGGCAGCCCAGAAAAGAAGCGAGCGCAGCATCTCGAACCAATTAGTAGGGGCAACGGTGCCAGGCTCCTGTTGGGGAAATTCGGGCGGTGTGAAGCCACCTGAGGGAGAAGGGGCCGGATCACCAAACAGCCTCGACACCAGCCAGAGCAACCAGGTCAGGGGGAGCATGAGCAACGTGGCGATAAACCAGAGGATCAGACCTATCAGTTCCAGGACGCTGCCCACTACGTCCAAAAAGCCCACTGTGTAACCAGTGGGGAGCAGGAACGCCAACAGGGCCGCCAGGCCGATGAAGGCCAGACTGTAGCGCACCCAGCGACTGGCCAGTTCGCCCGCTATCTTTATCCTCTGCGCCTGCCACTGTATACGCAGCCTGGTGAAGTGCACCTGCCCCAGCATCACCAGTCCCAGCAGGAAATAGACCAACACGTTGAGCACCAGTCCCGGCACCGAGGGGCGGCGCAGGTCCAGCAATGCGGCGATCCCGATGCGAGTCAAGCCTGCGACTATCAGCAGCATCGCCCCACCCCAAAAGAAACGACTGGTGAGGCTCTCCATAGGCGGCACGTAGTGGCGATGCCGTTCGGGAGGCTCACCGATTCGCTCCAGGTCACGTATCGTCTGGGTAGAAGCCCACCAGGATAGGAGAGCCAGGATGAAGGCAACAGTCGTCTCGGGGTCGAGGATAGCGGACAGGTTACGTGGCCAGGTCTGGATGTCCGCCAACACATCGGCCCAGCGGTCGCCTGCGTAGCCGCCGATCTTGAGCAAGATGAAGAACATCGCAAGTTCGATCGCCCGGAATTTCAAGACGTCAGCGCCACGCAGCGCCCTGGCCCGGATCAGCCGGTACGAGTAGTTCGCCTCCAACGCTGCCAGCACGCAGCCCGCGATCAGATAAGTCCCGTTCCAGGACGGGAAAAACAGATGCACCAACCCCACCAGCGACAGGGCGATACAACCGCACATCAC
>JAUWOI010000079.1 GCA_030612185.1 Anaerolineae bacterium | reverse complement strand
GTCACTGGGATCAGCGAGTTCTTGAGAGCGTGGACGACGACCACCGTCCGCTCCCGCAACCCCTTGGCCCGCGCTGTGCGGATATAGTCCTGCCGAATGACCTCCAGCATGCTGGCGCGGGTCAGACGGGCGATGATGGCCGACCCGCCCGTGCCCAGGGTGAGGGCCGGCAGGATCATGTGGCTGAGCCAGTCACCAAAGTTTTTCGTACCCCAACGGGCCAGGGGGAGCGCTGGCAGATCGTGCTTGTTCAGCCAGAGCATGGCCAACATGAACAGCAGGCCAAGCACAAAGTTAGGGATGGATACGCCCATCATGGCGAAGAACATGGCACCGTAGTCCACCCAGGTGTTCTGCTTGAGGGCCGAGATCAAGCCCAGGGGAATGCCAAGTGCTACCGCTATGACGACGGCGAACATGCCCAACTGGGCCGAGACCGAGACGGCTGATTTCACGATCCCGCCATCGAACAGCACGTTGTTGATGGTGCGTCCCCGGTACTTGTAAGAGGGGCCCAGGTCAAATCCCAGCAGGCCGTGCCGCCCAAAGTCGCGCAGGCTGCCGGTGTCAACGATGTCGCCCACCATGTAGCGGAGGTACTGCTTCCAGACCGGCTCGTCGAGGTGATAGATGGCCTCAAAGTTGGCGCGGATCTCCGGGGACATGGGCCGCCCCTCGGTGCTAAAGGGCCCCCCGGGCACCACCTTCATGGCACCAAAGGTGACCACGGTGACCATCAACAGGACGGGCACCATCCACAGGAACCTTCTGATGATATAGGCGGTCATGTCACTTCCTCCCTATCTCGCTCCCACCGGATTGCCAAATCCGGTGGCTTAGTAAGCGAAACCCACGCTGATTTGGTCATTCCTGGCCTGGACGTTCGTGAGCCTCAGTCGAACGATTTGGCAATCCAGGCCGAGCGGCTGAGTAGTTATCAGATATCAAAGAATAATGCAGAGGCTATGTAGCTCTCAGAGTGAGAGCTACATAGCCTGGAGAGTCTAACCTACGGCAGCACCCAGTGATAGAGCGGGGGCGCACCGAAGGGCGGATACTCGAACGTGACCCCTTCCTTGACCAGGGTATTCCGTTCGTAGCCCATGATGGGGATGATCGCTACCTCATCCTCACACAGGATCTTGTCGGCCTCAAAGTAGTAGGCCTCGCGCTCGGCGATGTCGAACGAGGTCCCGGCCAGGTCCATCAACTCGTCGAAGCGCTCGCTCTCCCAACCGGTGTACTGGAAGGTTGACGAGGGCGCAAAGACCACCTGGCGTTGGTTCTGTGGATCGCCATAGTCCATCACCCAGCCCATGCGGTAGGCGTTGAAATCGCAGGCCGCCAGGTCCGCCTTGCTGTTGTTGCAGGCGTCCAGATAGTCCAGATAGACGGCCCACTCGTTGGTGCGCAACTCCACGTTGATACTCAGGTTCTCCGTCCACATGGCAGCCACGGCCTCGAGGATGTCCTCGTTGCCTCGGTTGAACCAGATCCTCAAAGTCGGGAAGCCCTCGCCGTCCGGGTAGCCGGCCTCGGCCAGGTAGGCCTGGGCCTGCTCGGGATCGAAGGTGTAGCCGCACGTGCCCCACTCCTGGTGGCCCAGGATCCTGGGCGGCGTGGTGCACGAGAGAGCGGTGCGCCACGGTGTGTTCAACACGTTATCGATGATGGTCTTGCGGTCAATGGCCGAAGCCAGAGCCTGGCGCACCAGCACGTTGTCCGTGGGCGGCGACAGGACGTTCAGCCCGACGTAGTACACCCCAGGGCGCGGCAGTATGCGCAGTTCCTCGCTGAGGACGGGGTCCTCCAGGATGCGCGGCATATCCTCGTTCGGATAGCCACCTTCGCCGGTGGTGTGGGTTTCATCGTTTTCGTAAAGAGCCAGCGAGGTGACATCCTCTACGATGATGGGCAGTGTGATCTTTTCGATCGCGACGTTGTCGGCGTCCCAGTAGGTGGGGTTCTTGACCAGGCCCACCTCGGCCTCGTGGTCCCAGTAGTCCAGCAGGTAGGCGCCGTTGCTGATGTAGTTGCCCGGCTCGGTCCACAGATCCCCGTACTGCTCGACGAGGTCCAGGCGCACGGGGTAGAAGGTCGAGAAGGGCAGGACGGTCTCGAAGTAAGGGGTCGGTGCCTTGAGCGTGACTTCAAAGGTATAGTCGTCCGGGGCCTTGACACCCAACGACTCGGGATCGTCGGTCTCGCCCGTGTTGAACTCCTCGGCTCCCGCGACGTCGTACATCAGCCAGGCATACTCGGCCGCCGTCTCCGGCAGCATCAGCCGGACGACGCCGTCAACGTAGTGCTGTGCGATGACGGGCACGCCATCGGACCAGACGGCATCCTCGCGCAGGTTGATGGTGTACACCGTGCCGTCTTCGGAGACCGTGAAGCCGGTGGCTCCCCTGGGCTCGATGGAGCCGTCGCCCCGGTATTCGAAGAGGCCCTCGATGCACTGATGGATGATCAGGTGCGAGGTGGTATCGGTGGCCAACTGGATATCGAGCGTCGGCGGCTCAGTGCCGAGGGGGAACCACAGCCCATCCAGATCCACCTTGGGCGGCACAGGCGTCGGAGGTACGGGCGTGGCCGTGACGACTATCGTCTCCGTCTCCACCACAGTCTCACCTGCCTCCGTCACGATCTTGGTGACCACTACTTCCACTTGCTCCGGCGCCGGAGCCGCGCAAGCCGCCAGCAGCATGCTTCCGATCACCAGCGCGGCTGTCAAAACGTACCGCTTCTTGCTAAGCATTTTTCTCCTCCTTGTACTTAAACTAAAGTTATCACTTACGACACAGTTTCTGGGCAGGATTTCTCCGCCCTGGTGTAATGTCTCCCCTCTACGCATCACCTCCTTTTTGCTCCATATACTTACGCATTACGTACCAGATGGCAGGCACAGAAGTGGCCCTGCTTCACCTCGACGAACTCCGGTTCCACCTCAAAGCAAGCCTCTATGGCCACCGGGCAGCGGGTGTTGAAATTGCAGCCCACAGGCGGGTTGGCCGGGCTGGGTATGTCTCCCTCCAGGATGATGCGCTGACGCTTCTCTTCGACCACCGGGTCCGGCACCGGCACCGCCGACATCAACGCCTGGGTGTAGGGGTGGAGTGGGTTGAGGTAAATCTCGTCCCGGTCGGTCAACTCCACGATCTTGCCCAGATACATCACCGCCATGCGGTCGCTGATGTGGCGAACCATGCTCAGGTCGGGGGCAATGAACAGGTAGGTCAAACCCAACCGGCCCTGCAACTCCTCCAGCAGGTTGACCACCTGGGCCTGGATGGAGACGTCCAGCGAGGAGATGGGCTCGTCACAGATGATCAGGTCGGGATTGAGAGCCAGGGCGCGGGCGATGCCGATACGCTGCCGCTGCCCACCGGAGAACTCGTGGGGGTAGCGGTTGACGAAGTAAGGATTGAGCCCCACCAGTCGCAGCAACTCCTGCACCCGCTCGCGCTTCTCTTTCCCGTGGGCGATCCCGTGCACCTCCAGCGGCTCACCGACAATGGAGCCCACCGTCATGCGCGGGTTCAGCGAGGCGTAGGGGTCCTGGAAGATCATCTGCATCCGGCGGCGCATGTGGCGCAATTCGCTGCCCTTGAGGCTCATCAGGTTTGCCTCATCAAAGATGACCTGCCCGTCCGTCGGCTCGTACAGCCGGAGCATCGTCCGGCCTATGGTGGTCTTGCCGCTGCCGGTCTCCCCGACCAGCCCCAGCGTTTCGCCCTTGTAAATATTGAAACTGACGTCGTCCACCGCCTTGATATCGCCGGTGTGGCGTTGGATAATAATACCCCGTGTGATGGGGAAATACTTCTTGAGGTGGCGCACCTGAACCAGGGGTACTCTCTCAGCGGCCATTAATCTGTCCTCCCCGCGACGTATTCCCACCGCCAGCAGGCCACGGTGTGGTCCTCCCCGTCCGTCTCCTCCAGCGGCGGCATCTCCTCCAGGCACTGGTCAACCGCGTAGGTGCAGCGGGCAGCGAAGGGGCAGGCCGGTGGCAGGTCAATCAGATCGGGCGGCAGGCCTGGGATAGAGATCAGTTTGGTGCCGGGCGCTTCGTCCAGCCGGGGCAGCGACCCCAGCAGACCTATCGTGTAGGGGTGGCGTGATCGCCCGTAGATGTCCTTCACACTGCCCCGCTCGACGATGTAGCCGGCGTACATCACGTTGATCTTCCTGGCCAACCCGGCTATGATCCCCAGGTCGTGGGTGATCCACATCACCGCCATCCCCAGTTGCTCCTGGAGCCGCTTCACCAGGTCAATGAGCTGGGCCTGGATGGTGACGTCCAGGGCTGTGGTGGGCTCATCAGCGATGAGGAGTTTGGGATTGCAGGAGAGGGCCATAGCAATCATCGCCCGCTGCCGCATGCCACCGGAGAACTGGTGAGGATAGTCGTCCAGCCGCTCGTGAGCCTCCGGGATGCCGACCATCGCCAGCAACTCCCCGGCCCGCTCCCGTGCCTGTGCGTTGTCCATCCCTTGATGGAGTTTGAGCGTCTCCATGATCTGGAAGCCTATTGTCAGAACCGGGTTGAGCGAACTCATCGGGTCCTGGAAGACCATCGCGATCTCCGCCCCACGCACGTGCTGCATATCCGACTCGCTCACTTTCATCAGGTCACGCCCGTCGAACCAGACCTCCCCCCCCTCGATCCTGCCCGGCGGGCTGGGGATGAGGCGCATAATGGAGAGGGCGTGTACGCTCTTGCCACAGCCACTCTCGCCGACGACACCCAGAATTCCCCCTTCCTCGAGGGTATAGGAGACATTGTTGACGGCGTGCACCACCCCATCCTCGGTGTAAAAGCGAGTGACGAGGTTTTTCATATTGAGCAGGACGTGTGAAGATTGGTTCTGTTGATGATCAAACATAACACCCCCCAGAAGATATAACGCGCAGGCAAAGCAGAGCCTGTTTTGCTATTATACTCAATTGCTATGAAAGTGCAACCTCGCCAAACTCTTCAATACTCCAGGCCCACTTCAGACTTAACTCGGCCAGGACATCTAAAACGTCAACGGCAGGAGGGAACCATACTGATAAAGAAGGTGTGTGTTACGGGGGTCGTACCTCCATTCCACCCACCTATTCTCAGGCCACGCCCAGGAAGCAATCTGTGCAGAGAGAAACGCACCTACCCTGGCCAATTGCGCCATCATCGCCCGATAGCCTCTAGAGAATCCGAGTCCCATCAGGCGCCACGCCGTTGGCCGCCCCACGCGCTCCTTGATCCGCTCCCACACATGCGACGAGGGGCTGGCTCCGACCACTCTCTCCCGCAGCGCCCACCGAATCAGACTGCCCAGTTCGTCTGCAGAATGTCCCTCAAATACATCCTTACGTGAAGTCATACGCCACCTCGGGCACTAACCTGCGCTCCTGTTCCAGGATAGATCTCCTCAGCCTCTCACGGGCATAGTGGAGACGAGATTTGACCGTTCCCTCCGGGACGTCCATCACGTAGGCGATCTCTTTCAGGCTCAACTCCTCCAGGTAATGCAAGACAATGACCGCACGATGGCGGGGAGGTAATGCGTCAATCACCTGTTGCAGATTTTGTCGCCGTTCTCGCTCTTCTGCCACCGCCTCGGGGCGCCACTGAGCAGGTGATGTCCAGCGGTCAAGCACATCCTGGAGGGAGTGCAGCCAGCGCTTGACCCGGCTTGTCCAACTGTAGGCCAGGTTAACGGTGGCGCGGTACAGCCACGGCCCCAATGGCCGGGTCTCGTCAATGCGGTCGGCATAGGTGTAGACGCGAAGGAAAGCCTCCTGGAGGATGTCCTCAGCTGCCCTCTCATCGTGAGTGACCGCCAGGGCGGTCCGATATACCTGTGTCTTATACTTCTCGTACAGTTCACCCAGGGCCTCAAGGTCGCCGTCTCGAATACGGACGATAAACCAGCCATCCGTGTGCTGTGTGGTCATTTACCCTCCAGGCGTACTAGCCCACTCTATATACTCTTATAGACCCCGAAAGGTTCAAAGTGCGGCTCGTAGATTAGGAAATTGGTACATTGGTGAATTGGTACATTGGGAAATTGGTATACTGGTAAATTGGGAAATTGGTACACTGGTAATGGAATTGGTAGACCGGGAGATCGGAGACCAATCTGCCAATTTACTAATCTACCAATCTACCAATTGTGCCAGGAACTCCCGGTCTTGTGGGGTCAAATCCGCCCGCGGCAGGAGATCAGGGCGACGCTCGAGGGTGCGACGGAGCGCCTGTCCGCGACGCCAGCGGGCGATGGCGGCGTGGTCTCCGGAACGCAGTATCTCCGGCACCTCCCAGCCCCGGAAGACGGCGGGGCGGGTGTAGTGTGGTCCTTCCAGTAGCCCGCGAGCGTGGGAATCCTCAAGAGTAGCACCGGGGTCTCCCAACACGCCCGGCAGCAAACGGGTCACGGCGTCAATGATGACCAGTGCTGCCAACTCGCCACCGGTGAGCACGTAGTCGCCGATGGAGATTTCGTCGGTCGCCAGGTGTTGCCGCACTCGCTCATCCATTCCCTCGTACCGCCCACAGATAAGAAGTAGACGTTGGTGATGTGACAGTTCGGCGGCGATGGCCTGGGTAAAGAGCCGCCCCTGGGGAGTCAGGAGAATGATCGGTACATCCGCGCCTCCCCCTCTCTCCCCGTCCGGCAGTCGGGGGAGGCTGGGGGGGGGCAGGATCGCTTCGGCGGCGGCGAAGATGGGCTCTGGCTTCATCACCATTCCACCACCCCCGCCGTAGGGGGCATCGTCGGTGACGTGATGTTTATCGGTGGCATAGTCGCGGATGTCATGGAGTGTGACAGAGAGACAACCGCTCTCCTGGGCCCGTTTGAGGATGCTTTCCTCCAAAGGGCCACGAAACATCGTGGGGAAGAGGGTGAAGATGTCGAAATGCATGTTCAATGAACAATTAACGATGACAAATGAACAAATGACAAATCTCAAGCGGATAGGGTGGCTTGGGAAATGCAGATTACTTGCTTGTGGTCTAATATAGCATAGTTTCAGAAGGATGTCAAAGTCGCGGTCTGTACACGCTTGTGCCTCCGTTTATTTCTCAGTCCGTTGTTGTCACTCCGGCAACGCCGCCCGCAGCAGGCGCAGCCAGTTGCCCCCCAGAATAGCGCCGATGTCTTCCTCGCCGTATCCCAGTTCGGCCAGTGCCGGGCCAAAACGGGCCAGGTCGGCGACGGTGTCTATCTCGGCCGGGGCGCTCTCGGCCCCGAAGCCGCCGTCGAAGTCGGAGCCCAGCCCCCCGTGGGCTGCGGCACCCACCACCTGGCAGACGTGGTCTACGGCAGCGGCCACGTCGGCGACGGTGATAACATTCTTGGGATCACCCTTCGCCCAATCAGGCCGCAGAAAACGATTATAGGGCACGATGCCGATGACGCTATCCCGCTCGGCCAGGCGACGGATCATCCCGTCGGAGAGTTGGCGTGGGCCGGGCACGCGGGCACGGGGGTTGGCGTGGCTGGCGACCATCCGGCCCTCGAAGCGGTCTAGTGCCTCGAACAACGATTCTTCGGCCAGGTGGCTGACGTCCAGGATCAGACCCAGGTCGGCCATCACGGCGAGCAGTTCGCGCCCGGCGTCGGTGAGTGGGCCAGGGGCGGCATTACCACCCGCGTATCGGGAGCCGGTCTGCCACGAGAGACCCACCAACCGCACGCCACGCTCGAACCACTGTTCCGCCTCGGCTGGCTCGCGAATGGGGTCCGCGCCTTCCATCAGCGGGACGATGCCCACTTGGGTGGTCTCGCTCTCCCAACTGGTCAGCACGCCATCGAGGTCAGCACGGGTCCTGATCAACGCGATCTGGTCGCACTCGTCAGCCAGGCGATGATAGAAATCGAGTTGCGCCTGGCCCAGCGTGTGGGCTTCCTCTGCGGTGGCATAGGTGTGGGATTCCGGGGAGCCCCGGCGGGCTGGCGAGGCAAAGATGGTACCACAGACGACTGTTATGCCACCAGTCAACCACTCGGGCAGGCCCACCATGCAGAGGCCGTTGCGCTGGGGGACGCCGGTATTCTGCTCCAGACGGCGGGTCTCGAGTGCACTGCGACGCACGTCACGGCCCAAGGCCAGCGCGTTCCAGGCGATGTCCTCGTGAGCATCCACGATGTACATAGGGTACCTCCAGTTCAATGAACAATGAAACAATGAGACAATGAACAATGGGCACACATCAGCAGTAGCAAGTGTACCACAGGCAGCAAGTTTGACAAGAGAGGGCAACTGTCATATACTGGGTGCAGGGTAAAGGTATAGAACGTACAGCGTAAAGCCGACGAGGAGGAAAAAAATGACAGATGGTTTCCGGCTGGTAATGAGTCAGGGCCCTCAGCCGGGGCAGACGTTTTCCCTGGAAAAGGACTCTACTAGCCTGGGGCGAGATCCGGGCAACGACATAACGATTGACGATCCGCAGGTTTCGCGGCAGCACGCGCGCATCGTGCGCCAGGGGGGGCTGATGGTGGTTGAGGACCTGGGGAGCACGAATGGCACGTTCGTCAACGGGGTGCGGCTGACAGGGTCACACACGCTGGCCAGCGGTGACATGATCGGCCTGGGTGATGTGGTGGCTTTGACTTACTATGGAGTGGGTATAACCGCGACCGAGACTGTCGTCAGGCAACCCGCTGCCGCGCCGCCGTCACCGAGTTATGCACCGTCTCCTTCTGTTCCTCCGCCGCCTCCGCTGCCGGCTTTTACTGCTGCATCTCTATCCCCACCGGTCGAGGAGCAGAAAAGCAGGACGTGGCTGTGGGTCGGGTGTGGGTGTCTGGTGCTCATCCTGGCATGCGCTGCGGTAGCCTTGTTGGTATGGTATGCACCAGCATCGTTCTGGCAGAGGTTGAGTGACTTTGGCATTCCTATCCCCACCTGGCCTTTCTAGCCTACCACCCCATACTCGTCAGAACCCCGCCTCTCCGAGAGGCGGGGTTTTCTACTCGTCCACAATAGCCTCCAACAGTTGGCGGGTGAGTGCTTTGGTGCCGGGCCCGGTTTCGCCCACAGGCCCCACGCAGCCGGGGCAGCCGTCGGCGCATGGGCAGCGACGTACCATATCCAGCGCGGCCTCTAGCAGTTCGTCGTGGAGTTCGTAGAGGCGTGCGCTCAGGCCGGCGCCGCCCGGCGCGCGGGCGTAGTGGGTGATGGTGGGCAGGCCCGTCTCCGGGGCACGGGACTGCACGGCCGAGCCCAGGTCGCCGGAATCGCACATCAGGTGCAGGGGGGCCAGGTTTCGCAGCAGGTGGGCCAGACCGCTCAATGCCCCACGCGCGCCCCGCGTCCGCTCGACGCGGCGATGACAGGCTGGGCAGAGGGTGATCAGGTTCTCCAACCGGTTGGCGAGTTTGTACAGATCGTTGACACCAGGGACGTAGCCGAAAGCGCGGAAGGGCGTGATGTGATGCACGTCGTGCTGGCGGCGCTCCCGTTCGGGCGTGCCACATTGACGACAGCGGTAGCCGTCGCGGGCGCGGGCACCGTCCCGCTGGGCGGGCCAGTTGGGGCCATAGTCGGCTGGGGGCGGAAGGACGCCGGCTTCTTGCAACCGCGCCGTGAGTTCCTCGGAAAGCGCCAGCCAGTAGCCGATAGTGCGCAATTTCTGTTCCGGCAGGTCAATGGGCGCCCAAGCCAGCACCTCGTGGGTGTAGCGCTTGATCTTACGATAGCCAGTGGCCCGTGTGCTCACCAGCACCTCGCCATAACTCCTCACCGTGTCTCCTTGTTTCCTGGTCTCCTTGTCTTCGCGACCAGGAGACGAGGGGATCAGGAGACGAGGAGAGTACTCTTCAACGATGCACACATCCGTTGTGGACGAGGCGCGAGTGTAGTAGTCCAGTTCGGCGGCCCGCACTTGGGCGATACCTCCCTCCCAATCCAGCGACTCGACGACATAAGTCGTGCCGCCGTGCAGATAGACCGCCCCTTCGTGGATCAGCACTGGTGCGCTGGGGCGGTCCATCTGGCCGATCACCTGCGGCGGATCGTCGCTCACATCCTGGATGACGACGTTGTCGGGGGTGTTGGTGCGCAGGGAGAGGCGACCGGCCGGGTAGCCCTCGCCGATCCAGGTATAGCGACCGGTGCGTTGGTGCAGCACACCCTCCTCGGCCAGCACGTCCAACACCGCTCCCGCGTCGCCGAAGTTGCCAAAGGACTCGCCAGCCTCGAAAGGCAACTCGAAGGCCGCGCAGGCCAGGTGGTTGGCCAGAACGGCCAGGTTGTCCGGGTCAAGCAGGGCCTGCTCGACCGGCTGGCCGAAGAAGTAGCGCGGATGGGCGATTAGATACTGGTCGAGCGGCAGTGCACTGGCGACCAACACCGCGACCGAAAGTCCCACCCTCCGTCCGGCGCGCCCGGCCTGCTGCCAGGTGCTGGCGATGGTGCCGGGGTAGCCAGTCATTACGCAGGCGCTCAGTTGCCCAATGTCCACCCCCAGTTCGAGCGCGTTGGTTGCGACGACGCCGCGTACTTTTCCATCGCGCAATCCCCGCTCAATGCCGCGTCGCTCGCCGGGGAGATAGCCGCCCCGGTAGCCCTGCACCGCCTGGGGGTCGCCTCCGGCGGCGGCGACGGAATCGCGCAGGTAGCCCAGCAGCACCTCAGTGGTCAGGCGGGCGCGGGCGAAGATGATGGTCTGCACGTCGGCCTGGAGGAAGCGTGCGGCGATGTCCTTAGCCGCCAGCGCGGCGCTGCGCCGGATGCCGAGTTGTGGGTCCACCAGCGGGGGGTTATAGAGGACAAAGTGCTTTTCCCCCTGCGGAGCGCCATCGTCGTCCACCAGTGTGACAGGGGCTTCGATGAGCCGCTCGGCCAACTCGCGCGGGTTGGCGATGGTGGCGGAGGCGCATAGGAAGCGGGGGGCGGAGCCATAGAAATGGCACACCCGGCGCAACCGTCGCAGCACATTCGCCACGTGCCCACCGAAGATGCCCCGGTAGGTGTGGAGTTCGTCGAGCACGACGTAGCGCAGGTTGCTGAAGAGCCGCGCCCAGCGGGTGTGGTGAGGGAGGATGCCGATGTGGAGCATGTCGGGATTGGTGACCAGCAGGTGGGCCTCGCGGCGGATAGCAGGGCGGTGCGCGGAGGGGGTGTCGCCGTCATAGGGGCGCACAGAGATTGGAGATTGGAGATTGGAGATTTGGGATTGGAGATTGGAGATTTGGTCGTGGGCCAGCGCCTTAGTCGGGAAAAGGTAGAGCGCGCAGGCGGCAGGATCGTTGAGCATGGTGTGGAGGACGGGCAGGTTGTAGGCCAGCGTCTTGCCGGAGGCGGTGGAGGTGGACAGAACGACGTGTTGCCCTGTCAGCGCCGCCTCGACCGCCTGGGCCTGGTGGGTGTAGGGCTGCTCGATGCCACGGTCGTGGGTGGCGGCGATCAGGCGCGAGTCAAGCCCGGCCGGCCAGTTGGCGACGCGAGCGGGCCGGACCGGGATGCGCTCCCAGGCGGTCACGCAGCGCATAAAGGCCGGGTCTTGCCGGAAATTGCTCAGGACATCTGGTAGGGTCATTGCGAATCCTGCTCAGGATTATAAGCGGTGAGCCAGGAGAGTGCAAGTTAAAGAGTAGCGTTCTTCTGAGAGAGATGATATAATAGAATAGAGATGCTCGATAAAGACAAGATGGAAGCCGTTCTGTTCGACCTGGACGGGACGCTGATGGATACCGACGACCAGGCAGTGGAGGCGCTGATACGCCGGCTGCAACGGCTACACTGGCCCCACCCGCAGCGGGCCGCCCGTCGTCTGGTCATGGCCTGCGAGACCCCCGGTAACGTGCTGATAACGCTGTTGGATGTGCTGGGGCTGGATGCGCCGCTAAATACCTTCACCGACCGGCTCCGCCGCTGGCGCGGGTTGCGCACGCGGGCCGATTTTCACATCATCACAGGGGTGGAGGAGATGCTCGCCGAATTGAGCGGGCGCTACCGGCTGGCGGTAGTCACCACACGAGGTTTGGCTGAGTCGGAAACGTTTCTGGACCAGTATAACCTGCGTGGCTCCTTCGACGCGCTGGTGACCCGCGAGAGCACCTGGCGGCTCAAGCCCCACCCGGCTCCTATCCGGCACGCGGCCCGGCTGCTCGGCGTGCCCGTCGAACGGTGCGTGATGGTG
>JAUWOI010000538.1 GCA_030612185.1 Anaerolineae bacterium | reverse complement strand
CCATCTCTTTGCCATCTTGCTCCCAGATCATACGGTCTGGACTCACCACTGCAAGCCGCTCCGGTTCACGACGCGGGCGGGGTGGCCGGGCAATCTCCTGCACCGGCGCGCTTGTAGGGACAACGCCCAGCGCACCGGAGGCCGCACCACGCACGGTGAGGTCTTCGTCCTCCTGGCTCAAGCGTTCGAGAGCGGCACGCGCGGCGGCTGCTAGAGGCTGATCTTGCCCCTGGCTCAGTTGGGCCAACTCACCGACGGCCGCCAAGCGGGCGGAGTAAGCGCCGGATGCTAATGCCTCGGTGATCCAGCCGGGCAGCGAGGCTGCGGGCACTGGCGGCGCAGGGCTGCGGGCAATGATGATCTTCCCCTGCACACCAAAATCCCACTTCCCCGGCCTCTGTTGTGGCGTCTCGTCGGTCACCCGGTCGTGGACGTATTCGTACAGTTCATCGAGGGAGATACGCCCGTCCCTGTCCAGGTCGGCCTCCCCTGTCTCCAGCCCGTGTACCAGGACGCGGGTGAAAACAGAACGCGCACCCTCTCCCTGAACGTCGTCTCCCTCGAAGGCGTACTGCATCGCGTCGGAGGCGGTCAGCACTACCCGCCCACGCCCTGCAAAATGGTCCTTGGTGCCGATGTCTTTGCCAGCCTTGGCCAACATCCCCTTGGCAAACGCACCGCTGTAGCAACAGTCCAGCAGTAATACCTGCCGCCGTGAGCGGCTGCGACGCATCTCGCCATTGACAAAGTTGGCCGACACGCCAGTAGAGCGCAGCATCTTGCGCTGGGTGTTGGTAGCGGAGAAGTAGAGTTGTCCATCTTCGTCCTTGACACCGTGGCCGGAGAAGTAGAGCAGCAGGAGATCGTCGCGCTTGCGGCCAGTGAAGAAGGCTTCGATGGCCTCATTCACCTTATGGGAGGGTTCATTCAGTAGTGATTGCACCTCGAAGCCGCCAATGACAGGGTCCTCCAGCACTCGCGCCAGGGCCTCGGCGTCCTGAGCCGGTGCGACCAACTGCCGTAGGTCGGGGTCTTGGTACTCGTTACTGGCGATGATCAGTGCAACGCGCTTTTCAGCCATTGTTCTGCCCTCAGCCTTTCAGTTCTCGCTCGTCAACGGCACCGTTTGCTTATCCCCGATGCGCTCATCGTCTCCTCTCACTCACTTCATCAGCGTTGGTGGGATGTAGGAAGTCCATCAGCCTGCCCTCCTGTTGGTTGTCGCCAGTTCTGTGGCAGCCACGGTTCGACTGTCTCCAGGATTTTGCCCCCGCGCCGATTCCTGGGAAGGGGGCACGCCCCCTCTCCTTCGGCTTCGCTCAGGACAGGCCCAGACCCCTCCCCCACAGATGCCAGAATAACAGAGGTCAGAGTAACCAGAGATCAGAGGTGACGGGGGACGCCACAACCCGAAAACCGTTGTAGCTCCAGTGGGAGCCCGGGTAGGGCCCGTAGCGGACGGCACAGCGAACGAGCCTCGCTTCACTGAAGAACGCGCCCCCGCGCAACACCCGGCGCACCTCTCCCTCCGGGTCGTTGTCATCCCGATAGTCCTCGTAATCCTCCTCGCACTTCGTCCGACACCATTCCCACACGTTCCCGCTCAGGTCCTCAACCCCGTAGGGACTGGCCCCACCGGGAAAGCACCCCACCGCGCTCGTCGTCCCAATGCCTGTCTCATCATAGTTTGCCCTATTCCGATCTCCCTCATCCCCCCAGGGAAAGGTGCGACCGTCCATCCCTCGCGCCGCCTTCTCCCACTCGGCCTCGCTCGGCAACCGCAAGGTGAGGGTTTCAGGTTCCAGGTCCAAGGTCTCAAGTTGTCCACCGCGCCAGACCTGCAACCTGTTATCCGCAATCTGCAATTGCTCCTCCAGCCAGCAGCAGAAGGCTACCGCCTCGTACCAACTCACCCCCACCACCGGGTGGTTGGGCAGGTCGAAGACACCGCCGTAGGTCTCCGGGCCGGTGCGGTCTCCCTTCCACTCCCATCCTGCCTCCGTCCAGTACCGTCGCTCCCCGTAGCCCCCCGCCTTCATAAATACGGCGAATTGGGCATTCGTGATGGGATAACGGCTGATCAGGTAGCCCTCGGTGATGCTCTCGTTGCGATGCTGGGGCTTCTCGTCATCCCAGGTCATCTCGTCGTCGTCCGCGCTGCCCATCACAAAGGGGCCAGGAGGCACGTAGCACCATGCTGCGATGCCCGGCAGGCCCGTTTCAGGGTCTACCCCCACACCAGGGCGAGGGTCGCCCAACTTGGCCAAAAGTTGACCAGCCAGAACACGAACACTTGGCGCCACCCGCTCATCGCCAAGACTGTCTACCAATGCCGATACAGTTTTCCGCTGAACAGTCTCACTGGCCTGGGCGCCCCCCTCCACCAAGCAACGGGCGGCCACCACCGGGTTGACGAGCGCCAGTCTCTCCAGCAGCGCCGAAGCATCCGGCTCCATCCCGGCCAGCAGGATAACTGTCTCCTCCCAACCCGACGGTTCCCACCAGCGGTCCGGCGGCCAATACCGATCCAGCGGCTTGCCTGTCGCCACCCGCCGCCCCATCTCACGGGCGGCGAAATACTCCTGTAGCAGTTGGTGGTAAAACCGCACCGTCGCGTCGTCCGCGTCCAGCAACGTGGCGCTGGTTGTCAGGTAAAGGAACCTCTCGGCGTCATATTCCGGCGCCGCCCCACAAAGCCGGGCCAGCGCCCACTCACGCTCTACCGTCGTCCCGCGTCCCCGCTCTGCCTGCATAGCATAAGCCAGCGCCGCCAGGCCGTCCTGCTGGCGTTCGGCCTCTACCCACTCCTCCGGGTGCCGCTTCTCTTCCCGCCCCAACAGCGTGTCCACGAAGGCGGCGAACAGCCGGGCGCGATTGGCCGGCAACTCACCCCCGGCGCGAGCGTACACCTGGGCAATCATCAGCAGTAGATAGGGATTGCGGCCCAGCGCCAGCAGCGATGGCGGCTCTTTCCGCAGACGCGCCCACAGTTCATCTTGATAAACCGTCATATTCCAA
>JAUWOI010000336.1 GCA_030612185.1 Anaerolineae bacterium | reverse complement strand
CCCGGAGGCCCTCCAGGCCCTTTGGTTCACACACATGCTGGTGCTGGTCGCCGAAAGTTACCCCGGCCCCGGCGTCTCCCCTGGCCGCGTTGACCAGTATCTCTACCCCTATTACAGAGCCGACGTCGAGGCCGGTCGCCTGACCCCCCGCGAGGCCAAGGAGTGGCTCCATTGTCTGTGGATCAAGCACAACTACGCCTACGACTACCAAGGCTGGGTCGGCACCAACCAGGGCATCAACTCCTCGTTCGGCCAACTCATCACCCTTGGCGGGATGGACAAGAATGGGGAGGATGCCAGCAACGAACTGACCTACCTGATGCTAGACGTCATCCAGGAGATGAACCTCCTGGAGCCCAAGCCCAACGTCCGGCTGCACGCCAAGACCCCCGACCGGCTCCTCGGCCGGGTGGTGGACATGATCGCGGAAACCCAGGGCAGTCCTTTCCTGCTCAACTTCGACGAGAACTCCATTGAGGGCTTGCGCTGGCAGGGGTTGCCGGAGGAGGCTCTATGGGACTATGCCCCCGTCGGCTGCCTGGAGAACACTTTGCAGGGCAACGACCGGTCCGGCACGGTAGACGTCAACCTTAACATCGCCAAGGCGGTGGAGTTAGCCCTACACGGCGGCCGGGATGCAGCCACCGGCGAACAGATCGGCCCCCGCACGGGTGATCCGCGTACCTTCGCCACCTTTGACCAATTCTTCGCTGCCTTCAAAGCACAACTGAAGACCCTGCTGGAACTTCTGATCGCCGCCAACGACGTCGCCGACACGGGCCGGGCGCAGTTCGAGCCGACGCCCTATGTGAGCGCACTGATGGACGGCTGCATGGATAGCGGAAAGGACATCACTGCGGGCGGAGCGCGATACAACTTCATCACCGTCGAGGGAGTGGCCCTGGCGACGGCGGCTGACAGCTTGGCGGCGGTCAGGAAACTGATCTACGACGAGGGAACCGTGACGATGGACGAACTGGTGCGGGCACTGGACGCCAACTTTGAGGGGTACGAACCGCTGCGCCAGACGCTCTTGAACAAGGCCCCCAAGTATGGCAACGACGAGGCCTACGCCGACGAACTCGCCCGTCAGATCAGTCAATTCTGGACCAGCGAAGCGTTCAAGCACGTCACGCCCGAGACGGACAAACGATACCGGAGCGGGTACCTCTCCTGGAACTACTGGATCTCCTACGCCCCCACCACCGGTGCCACGCCCGACGGTCGGAAACGCGGCCAATTCCTGAGCAACGGCGTCTGTCCGGTCAACGGAGCCGATCGGTTGGGGCCCACCGCCGTGATCAAGAGCGTGGGGCATCTGGGGATGGAGACCGCCCCCAACGGCGCTTCTCACACGATGAGTTTCTCGCCTGGTTTGCTGCGGAACCCCGAAAACCGGCTCAAACTGGCGGCGCTGCTGCGAGCATACGGCCAGGTCGGCGGCACCTGCCTGCAGGTCAACGTCATCAGCCCAGACACACTGCGGGCGGCGCAAAAGGACCCCGACACCTACAGCAATCTCCTTGTGCGCGTCACCGGCTACAACGCCTATTTTGTGATGCTGGGCCGGGAGATCCAGGACGAGATCATCGCGCGGGAGAGTCACGCTTTGTAGTAAAAAGTGAAGAGGAAATCATCAATGAACCTACACGAATTCGCCCGCCGTTTGCCCAAGGTTGAGTTGCACGTCCACCTGGAGGGCAGTATCCACCCAGCCACGCTGCTTCAATTGGCCCAGCGCAACGGCGTCAGGCTGCCGGCCCAGGATGAAGAGGGCTTGCGGGACTTTTACCGCTTCCGCGATTTCGCCCATTTCATTGAGGTCTACGTCGCCATCACCAACTGCCTGCGCGCGCCCGACGACTATCGTCTGATCGCCTACGAGTTTGGCAGCGACTGCGCGCGCCAGAACATCCGCTACGCCGAGGTGACCTTCACTATCACCACCAACACGAAATACAATGGTCTGCACTGGCAGGTCATCCTGGAAGAATTGAATGCTGGGCGGGCCCAGGCCCGCGCCGAGTTCGGCGTGGACTGGGGTTGGGTATTCGATATCTGCCGCGACGATCCCGGCACACAGGATCAAGTGATCGAGATCGCGCTGGCCACCAGGGCCAGCGCTGAGGATGGGGGCGTCGTGGCACTGGGATTGGGCGGCAGCGAGGCCGAGTTCCCCTCGGAATTGTTCGAGCGAACCTTCGCGCGGGCGCGCCAGGCCGGCCTGCCCCGCGTTCCTCACGCCGGCGAGCACGCGGGGCCTGAGGACATCTGGCAGGCACTGCGTCTGCTACACGCCGACCGGCTGGGGCACGGCGTGCGCTGCGTGGAGGACCCCGCACTGGTGGAATACCTGCGCGAGCGCCAGGTACCGCTGGAGGTGTGCCCCACCAGCAACGTCTGCCTGGGCGTCTACCCGGACTATGCCGCGCACCCGCTGCGCCGCTTGTGGGATGCGGGCCTGCTGGTCACCGTCAACTCGGACGACCCGGCCCTATTCGGCACCGACCTGAACCACGAGTACGAGGTGCTGGTGGACCATTTCGGCTTCAGCGCTGACGAACTGGAGCAGGTCAGCCTGAACGGGCTGCGCGCCAGTTTCCTGCCTGAGCCTGACAAGGCGCAATTGGAAGCCGAGTTCCGCGCCCAGTTCGCCCAACTGCGAGCGGAGCTGCAATGACCGCTCGGCCACCCCACCCCTACGATCCCGCATCGCTCTGGTGGACTCACGAACGTCTGCACGGTGCAACGCCGCCCGCCGAGGTTGCTCTTGGTGGCCTGGGACAAGTTCGACAAACAGGCTATTTTCGTGTAGAATTAGAGTGACATCTCAGTCTTGTGAGCAGGATACAGTTAACTTGGCTGCGAGAGGAATTGCAGTGACTATTGCTGCACATTCAGCCCCCGATTTAGTGGAGGGATATCACGATGACAGTTGAAATCACCATACAGGTACCCGATGTGCTGGGGCAACAACTACAACGCGTCCGCAAGCGTCTGCCGGAGATCCTGGAACGTGGTATGCGCGAGATACTGGCCGAAAGATCGAAGGATTTCCAGGATGAGAACTCCATTATGGAATTACTGACCAGCCAACCGCCGCCAGAGCAAGTGCTGTCCATTCGCCCGTCCCCCGAACTCCAGGCACGTGTCAACGATCTATTGCGCCGGAACAAGGAAGGGAAACTTTCACGGCGGGAAGAAGCCGAACTGGAGCGGTACTTGACGCTGGAACACCTGGTGCGGTTGGCTAAAGCACACGCCTATAAACAACTGGCAGCCCAACTGTGACAGTGGCACGGACGTATATTCCAACTGCGCTGCGCCAGATGGTCCGCGAGTGGGCAGGCGAACGGTGCGAGTATTGCCTGTACTCTCAAGAAGCATCGTTCCTGGCATTTGAAGTGGAGCACATTATCGCCGAAAAGCACGGGGGTGCCACTACCGAGAACAATCTGGCTCTGGCCTGCCCGTATTGCAATCGCTTCAAGGGCACCGACTTGGGCTCTCTTGACCCTGAGAGCGGGCAACTGACCCCGTTTTTCAATCCACGAACACAACAGTGGACCGAGCATTTTCGACTTGACGGCGCGTGGATCGTACCGCTCACCCCCGAAGGGCGTGTAACAGTTGCGATTTTGCAGCTTAACCATCCTGACCGGATCCTGGAGCGCCAACGCTTGATCCAGGTTGGAGAATACCCATAACTACTGGCTGTTTGCCAAGCCCATCCTTGTACCAGAAAGTATGAAAGGCATCACATTCAACGTCCAACGCTTCAGCACTGAGGACGGCCCCGGCATCCGCACGACCGTGTTTATGAAGGGCTGTCCACTCTGCTGCGCCTGGTGCCACAATCCGGAGGGGCTCTCCCCCCGCCCGGAGTTAATGTGGTACGACGTGCGCTGTATCGGCGATCGCGACTGTCTGAGCGCTTGCCCGGAGGATGCACTGGAGTTGACGCCCCAGGGAATGTGCATTGACCGCGCGAAATGCACCGCTTGCGGCGACTGCGTCGCGGCCTGTCCCGCTGGGGCGCTGGAGGTGATTGGCAAGGAATGGACGCCGGAGGAACTGTTCGCCGAGGTGGATAAGGACACGGTTTTTTATGAGACCTCCGGCGGCGGCGTGACGCTCTCCGGCGGCGAGCCGATGCGCCAGGCTGACTTTGTGCTGGCTGTCTGCCGCCTATGTAAGGAAGCAGGTCTCCACGTAGCGCTGGACACCTGCGGCACGGTGCCGTGGGAGCGGTACGAGCGTGTTCTGCCGCTGCTGGACCTGGTACTGTACGACCTGAAGATCTTCGACACACAGCGCCACCGGGCCAGCACGGGCGTAGACAATGGGCCTATTCTCGAAAATGCACGCCGTATCGCCGCCGCCGGCAAGCCGATGTGGATCCGTACCCCCGTCATCCCCGGCTACACTGCGAGCGCGACCAACATCGCCGCCCTCGGTGACTTTATCACTGCCGAACTGCCGACGGTTGCGCGATGGGACCTCCTGGCTTACACGAACCTGGGGCAGCCCAAGTACCTCCGGTTGGATCGGCCCTACGGACTGGAGGGGGTGCCGCTCCTGACCCACGCCGAGATGGAGGCGCTCCACGCCGTCGCCCTCCAGCGGGTGGACGTGGCAGTCTGGTCGGGGGCAACGCGCGCGGAAGACGCGGAGGGCTGAGAATTGCATCAACGAGCCATTGTGATGAAAAACGCTGGTTGGAGGTGTAGGTAAATGAGTACCCAGTTCCCCTTCACTGACCCATCCGGCGCCCGCGAGTTCGCCCTCAGCTACTTCGAGCGACTGCGGGCCAGCCCGGACATCCGCAAGACCTGGCAACGTCAAACGTGAAGCGTCAAACGTGAAACGTCAAATATCAAACGTCAAATATCAAACGTGAGAGGTATGTATTATGTCCATTGTCAAAACGTCGTCTGGCTTGATAGAGGCCCTCTCGGGCGAAATGACCCCCAAGTTTCTGGCGACCCGTTCGGCTGACGGCGTCCCCAACGTAGTGCCATGCACCTCGCTGATGCCGGCGGGCGATGTGGAGGACCGTCTGATCTTCGGTAACTTCTTGCTGCGCAAGTCGGTGGGGAACCTGAATAGCGACCCCCGCGTGGCCATCCTGGTCATCACCACCGACCTGGAGGGCTGGGTGTTGCAGGGAGACTTCGTGGAGTGGCAGCGGACGGGAGCCTACGTGGACCGCCTCAATAACACCGACCTCCTGCGCTACAACGCCTACACCGGCATTCGCAACGCCGGTATCATCCAGGTGCGGGCGGTGCTGCGCCATTTCCGTATCTCCAAACTGCGCGTGCTGGCAGAGTACCTGCTGGCCCGCGCCGCGGCCCGTCCCATCACCCCCCCGGCCCCCCCGAAGCGGGGGGGAG
>JAUWOI010000011.1 GCA_030612185.1 Anaerolineae bacterium | reverse complement strand
CGCATTGTGGATGAGCCTGCCACGACAATAGCGGCTTTGCCCGGCTTCAACACACGGGCCATTTCAGTCAGACAGCGCGTCATTTCCGAATAGTAGCGGTGCAATACTTTGGCCTTCTTCGGGTCAACTCGGGCGATACTGTCAACCACTTGACAAGCAGAGTCGGGCAACTCAACATACTCAACGCCTGTTACAGCATCGTGACCGATGTATTCTCGCCGCAGTTGTGAAAGGTCGCTCAGCGAGTGCCCAAACCACACCAATGAGAACTTGTGTGCTCGCATGTAGTCAATGGCGTTTGAAGCATAGGGCGGAGAGGTAACAATAAGGTCAGCCGTACGATCACACAAAGGCAACTTCTGAGCGTCACCCCGAAGGATCTCAATCGTCCCACCTCCGCGCGTCAATGTAGCAAGGTTATTCAGGTTCTTGCTCAATCGTTTGCGGTACTCACCCAGTGCCGGACGAGGTGTTTTGGCTTGAACGCGGTGGGGGCGCGTGTGGGCCAGGTCACGCGCCATCGAAACGCCACCCGACTTGGTAATAATGATCGCTGAGAATGCCAGTTCCAGGAACTCGCGGATGTTGGGATCTTGAACGCGCTCAATCTCTCGAATCAAGGCCATTAATTCGAGTTGGGTGGAGGGCAAGAACCAGTAGTCTATGAACTTGTGTTCTTCCTCTTCAAAACGGGCGTTCAGTTCTCGGCGCAGTTTGGTCCCATCTTGCTGCAAACTCTCTTGAGCACGGTGTAGGACCTTATTTCCTACTGTAGCGGCCTCTTCCAACGCCAAAGGCGTGACTTTAACTTTACACAATCGCAATGCCATAGGATCAATGTCAAAACCAATGCCCAGTCG
Source organism: Anaerolineae bacterium (assembly GCA_030612185.1). The sequence goes on along the minus strand of JAUWOI010000011.1, from coordinate 20,787 downwards.
CCCGGCTAGAAATGCCTCCACAATCGTTGTCCCCGACCCCACCATAGGATCAAGTACAATATCTCCTGGTTCCGTAAGCCCTTCGATGAACTTCTTGGGTAACTGCGGGGGGAACTTGGCTGGGAAAGCGTGGAAATTATGGGAGGCATACGCGCTACTCTTGCCATGAAAATCGAGGTCACTCGACAGAAGATCGCTAAGACGCTCCCGATAACTAACGTCGAGGCGCGGCATAGAAGATCGTTGGATAGTTGGAAATTCAAGTTGTTGTGAAGACATTCAATCCCTTTCGGTTGGTGGCAGGTCCAGCCTTGATTATAACCCAATGGCGTCACGTGCACAAATGCGCAACGGAGCCATTTGCCATTTTACCGTTTTTGTGCTAACGTATGCGTGAAACGCAAAACGTAAAACGTGGAACGTGAAACGTGAAAGCGTGAGGTCTACTGTCCTCAAATCATCACGTTTCACGTTTCACGCATCACACAAGGAGGTCATCTATGCCTATCAAAGTTCCGTGGCTCAAGGGGGTTTTCCCCGCCCTTGTCACCCCCTTCGTCAGGAAGACGGAGGAGGTGGACGAGGAAGCCTATCGCCGCCTCATCCGCTCTTGTCTGCCGAACGTGGACGGGCTGGTCACCAGCGGCACGACAGGCGAGTTCCCCTACCTCACTCGTGAGGAACAGCGGCGGCTCGTCGTCATCGGCGTGGAGGAGGCGGGAGGCAAGCCAGTTGTCGCCGGTTGTGGCGCTTCATCCACCCAGGAGGCGCTCGCCCTCGCCCGCGACGCCAAAGAAGCAGGCGCGGCGGCGGCGCTCATCGTCACTCCCTACTTCCTCCACCCCTCCGACAAGGGGGTCTACCAGCACTTCTACGACATCGCCACCACCGTGGATTTGCCCATCATCCTCTACAACATCCCCCAGGTGATGGACCGCTACCTGCCGCGCACCGTCGTCGAGGACCTGGCCGACCTGCCGAACGTCGTCGGCCTCAAGGACTCCTCCGGCGACCTGACTTACACGATGGAATTGCTGGAGTACGTAAGCGACCGTATAGACATCTTCGTTGGCCACGACGAGGTCGTGCTGCCTGCGCTGGCCGGCGGCGTGAGCGGCATGATCCTGGCCAGCGCTCAGGTCTACCCGGAGGTGTGGCAGGAGGTCACCCGGTGGGCCGGCGAGGGGAAACTAGCGGAGGCCCGCGCCCTCCAGCGCAGCGTGCAGAAACTTTCGCGCATCTTCTGTCGCTACGGCGGGGGCGTGGCGGTGAAGGCGGCACTCAAGATGATGGGGCTTGATATGGGGCCGCCACGCAAGCCACTCAAGGCTGTCGGTGGTGCGCTCATCCACGAGACCCGCGCCGAGATCCGCCTCGAACTGGAGAAATTGGGCAAGATACCGATTGAGGAGACACCCTTCGAGTACCCCGCTGGCCCGCTCGCAGAACGCTTCGGCGACCTGGAGATCACGCCGGAGACTATCGCCTCACACGACATGCGTATCGGCAGCGGAACGGCTGGCGAGGGGCTGAACAAGGTCCAGATTGACCTCATCGCCGGCGGCAAGGAGACGCCACTGGGCGACGCCTACGCGCTGCAACTGACCTACCCGCTGCACGGGCGCGAGGCGCTGACGACCATCCTGGAACCGGCGCTCACGGTGCGCCCCGCTACGCTGCTCCTGCCGGCGCTGCCGCAGAAGAATCTACGCCAGGCCAACATGATCTACGGCCCCACGCAGTCGGCGCTGGCGCGGGCCATCGTGGACGCGCTGGAAGCGGGACGTATTCCACCCACGGCTGTTGACGGCGAGGTGATGATTGCACTGGCGACGGTGCCCCCCCGCGCGTTGGACCGTCACGCGCTCTATCTGAGTGTCCACGCCGCCGCCACCCAGGCGCTGGCGCAGGCGTTTGCGTAACAAACCCTAAGGGTTTCAGAAAACCCTTAGGGTTTTGAAGGGAGAGACATCATGGGTTACAAGACCGAATGGTTCAGAGGGATTTTTCCGGCGTTGGTGACGCCGTTCACGAAGGACGATAAACTGGACGAGGCGGCCTACCGCGAGTTGATCCGCTTCGTGCTGCCCCACGTGAATGGTCTCGTGCCCTGCGGCACGACTGGTGAGTTTTCGTACATGACGATAGAAGAGCGCAAACGGGCCACCGAGGTCTGTCTAGACGAGGTGAACGGGCGTGTGCCAGTGGTAGTCGGTACCGGTTGTCAATCTACCCGCGAGACGGTGGCGCTGACGGAGTGGGCCAAAGACGCAGGCGCGACCGGTGCGTTGGTCGTCGCCCCTTACTTCCTCAAGCCTACCTTCAACGAGGTCTACGACCACTTCAAAGCAGTGGATAAGGTAGGATTGCCGATTGTCCTCTACAATATCCCGCAGTGCGCTGGCACCCACTTGAAGTGGTGGACTGCCGAGGGCATGGCTTTCGATTTCGACAATACCGTCGGCATCAAGGATTCCTCCGGCGACCTGCCCTTCATGGACGCGATGTTCGAGAAGGTGAAGGGGGAGGTCTCCATCTTCGTCGGCCACGACGAGGTGGTGCAGCCCGCGTTGGCGGCGGGCGCCGACGGGGCCATCCTGGCCAGTGCCAATCTCATCCCCGACATCTGGCAACGAGTCTACCGTGCCACGCTGGAAGGCGACTTGGCGACGGCGCAGGAGTGGCAGCAGAAGGTGCAGAAGCTGGTGCGCATCGTCGTGCGCTGTAGTTCCACCCAGGCCGTCAAGGAGGGGCTGCGTATGATGGGGCTGCCCATCGGCGACTCGCGCCACCCGGTCATGCCTGGTGGCGGCTTCAGGCGGGAGGACTACGGGGAGTTGCGCCTGCAACTGGAGGCGCTGGGCAAGCTCGCCCCGGCCAATGTAATCTATGACCTGGGCGACAAGCAGGTGGAGACCCAGGTCGCGGCCACGCCGCAGACGCCGCGCACGATCTCCGGCTTCACGCTGAAGGTGGGCGAGGGCTTCGCCGGCCCGCCGTTCCAGGAACTGGCGCACGTGGACTTGCTGCTGGGCCTGAAGGACGGCCCGGTGGGGCGGGCCATCGTCCGCTCAATGGAGGGGTGGGGGGAGGAGCGAGGGCTGCGGATCATCAATGAGCGTCCGCGCACGTTGTTGGTGCCGACCGTGACCATCCGCACGGCCAAGCAACGCCGTCTTTTCTATGAGCACGCTGCCGAGGGGGTCAACCTGGCCATCCGGTTGAGCGTCGAGGATGGCTTCTTGCCCGAGGCGATCCTGAATGACGTGGTGCTCATTGCCAACGTCTTCGTGCATCCGGCCGCCTCCATCGCCAAGCGGGTGGCGTTCAACAACTACAAGGCCACACGCCACGCGATCCGCAAGGCGCTGGAGGGCCGCCCCACGGTGGAGGAACTGATCAACGAGAAAGCGGCGGCGCGCCATCCTTTCCGTTATGCGCCATAGTTGGTAAATTGGTAGATTGGGAAACTGGTAAATTGGTCGTTGGTCTCTTACCAATCTACCAACCTACCAATGTACCAATCTACCGATACGGAGCGCCGTAGAACGCAGAGTAGATTTTGATGTCGAGCACCGGCGAGCCGTCCAGCGCGTCCAGCCCGATGACCTCTAGTACGTTGCCCTCGACGCGCTGAACGCGGGCGGGGGGCACACCGAGGGGGGGGGGGCGGGGGGGGCTGCGGACGGCGAACACCCCCCGCAGTGGCCTGGTGAGGTCGCCCCGGGGGTGCACCTGCAGGTCGTAGCCGGTGGACCGGTGGAAATGGAAGAGCACGACGACGTCGCTGCCGGGCTGCAGTCCCAGCAAGCCATCGGTCAGTGCCGGGTCGAGCACGATGCGGGCCGGGCGGGCGCGCAGTTCGTCTCCCGAGAGCCCCGCATCTCCCTCATCCCGTTCCACGTGGCCGATGGGGCGAAAGGTGATGGGTTGGGCCTTGGGCTTTGGACTTTGAGATTTGAAGTTCGTCATCGTCAGGGCAACCTCGGAGAAATCAGATAAATTAGTAGATTGGTAAAACAGAGGCCGCTCCTTCCCGCCGGCTGTGCAAGGTAGGAAGGAGCGGCCCACGTTATTTGTTCATTTATCATTTGTCATTGGTGATTCTCTACGTGCCTTCTTCCCACGACGTCAAGTACTTCTCCTGCTCCGGCGTCAGGTAGTCAATCTCCACGCCCATCGCGTGCAATTTCAGCCGGGCGATCTCCCGGTCAATCTCCTCCGGTACTGTATAGACCATCTGCTCCAGTTCGTCGGAGTGGCGCAGGATGTACTCGGCGCAGAGGGCCTGGTTGGCGAAGGACATGTCCATCACTGCGCTGGGGTGGCCCTCGGCGGCGGCCAGGTTGACCAGGCGACCCTCCGCGAGGATGTGGATGCGCCGCCCGTCGGGCAGATTGTACTCGTCCACGGAGGGGCGAACGCGGCGCGGCGGTCCTGCGGCCATTTCCGCCAGGGCCGGGATGTTGATCTCGACGTTAAAGTGGCCCGAGTTGGCGACGATAACGCCGTCCTTCATGGCCTCAAAGTGCTGCCGGTCAACCACGTTGATGTCGCCGGTACTGGTGATGAAAAAGTCGCCCAGCGGCGCGGCTTCCGACATTGGCATCACGCGGAATCCGTCCATCACCGCCTCCAGCGCTCGCAGCGGGTCCACCTCGGTGACGATGATGTTACCGCCCAGTCCCTTGGCCCGCATAGAGATGCCCCGGCTGCACCAGCCGTATCCGGCGACGACGACAGTCTTGCCGGCGATGAGAACGTTGGTGGCGCGGATGACGCCGTCCATCGTGGACTGCCCCGTGCCGTACCGGTTGTCGAAGAGATGCTTGGTCATCGCGTCGTTGACGGCTACGATGGGGTAGCGCAGCACCCCGTCCTTTGCCATCGCCCGCAGCCGGATGACGCCGGTGGTAGTCTCCTCTGTGCCGCCAATCACGTCGCCGATCAGTTCAGTGCGCTCCTTGTGGAGGATGCTCACCAGGTCGGCCCCGTCGTCCATCGTGATTTGGGGGCGGTGGTCAATGGCGGCGTGGATGTGCTTATAGTAGGTCTCGTTGTCCTCCCCCTTGATGGCGAAGACGGGGATTTCGTAGTAAGAGACCAGCGCCGCTGCCGCGTCGTCCTGGGTGCTGAGGGGGTTGGAGGCGGTGAGTACCACCTCCGCCCCGCCCACCTGGAGCGTGTGGGCCAGGTTGGCCGTCTCAGTGGTGATGTGGAGACAGGCGGAGAGGCGCACGCCTGCCAGTGGCTTTTCTTTGGCAAAGCGCTCGCGGATGAGGCGCAGTACCGGCATCTCCCGCTCCGCCCATTCGATGCGCAGGCGGCCGGCAGGGGCCAGGCCGAGGTCTTTTATGTCGTGGTCAGTGGTCATAGTTTCCTCCTGGGTTATTGATTGATTGGTTAGTTGGTTAGTTTGTTGGCGGGCCTTCGAGGAAGGGACAGTAACATTCGAAGCCCAGCCGCTCGTAGATACGGATGGCACCCGCGTTGTCCTGACCGACGTTGAGCACGATGTCGCGGATGCCGCGCCGCAATAACTCGGCCACGACGGCGCTCGTGATCGCTATTCCTCACCCACCCCTTGCTCCCAACAGCACGTCCAGCACGCCCTCGGCGTCAAAATACTCCTGGAAGCGGGCGACGAACTCGGCCAGGGTGTAGTGGTGGCTCTGTGGGCCGGGCTGCTCGATGACGTATGTCGCAGCCAGCGCCCCCATCCGTCCGGTGACATCCCACGGCAGGTTGGCGCTCAGCCCCCTGATAAACCCGGCCCGGAAGGCGTCTCCCACACCGGTGGGGTCGTCGGTTTGCTCGGGGGGCACCGCTGGGATGTCATAGATGGCTTCGCCCGCCCAAATGCGTGACCCTTCCACTCCCAGCGTGACGACGCATGCACGAGCGGGCGTGGCCCGAATCTCCTCTGGCGTGAGGCCCGTCTTCTCTTGCAGCATCTCGAACTCGTACTCGTTGACGACCAGGATGCTACACCCGGCCAGCCCGGCCTGCAGTTCGTCGCCGCTCAGACGGATAATCTGCTGGCTGGGATCGTAGAGGTAGGGAATGTCCAAATCCCGACACTCGGCGGTGTACTTCACCATCGCTTGCGGGTCGTTGGGGGAGATGACGACCAAGTCCACCTGTCCGGCGTCCAGGTCGTGAAAAGAGAGATTTCGGGCGCGGGCCATCGCGCCAGTGTAGAAACTGGCGATCTGGTTACCGTCCTGGTCTGTGCTGACGAAGAAGGAGGCGGTGAACAGGTCGGGTTCGGCGCGGATGAGAGAGGTATCTACCCCATGTTGCTCCAGCCAGGCGCGGTACTCGCCGAAGTCCTGCCCCACGGTGCCCATCACGCGCGTGCGCTCGCCCAGGAGCGCCAGGTTGTAGGCGATGTTGGCCGCACACCCGCCCCGCTGCCGTCGCATCTCGTCCACCAGAAAACTGACGGAGAGGTGCTCGATCTGGTCGGGCAGGATGTGCTCGGCGAAGCGGCCCGGGAAGGACATCAGGTAGTCATAGGCGATAGAACCGGTGACGATGACGTTCATTTTCCCTCCTGAATGACCTGACTCATCGGGATCAACCGGTCGCGGATGATGACTTTCAACGCACACAGACCGTCCCAGAGACGAATCTTCTTCCCCTCGGCGATGGTGCGGGGGCGATAGGTGATGGGCACCTCAATGATCTCGTGACCAGCACGCAGGATTTTGTCGGTCAGTTCGAAGTCCAGGTCGAAGCCTGAGCCGGTGAGGCGGAGCGATTTGAGCACGTCCACCCGCACCATCTTAGCGCCGGTTGCCACATCTGTCAACCGTGCGCCGTAGAGGAGATTGGTCAGCCAGGTGAGGAGGCGTACCCCCAGGTAGTTGGTCGCGTACTCGTAGACCGCCTCCTTGCCCAGGGTGCGGGAGCCATAGATGGCGGTGGGGTGCTCGTTGGCGATCTGTTCCAACAAGATGGGGTACTCAGCCGGATCGTACTCCAGGTCAGCATCCTGGATGACTGCGTAGTCACCGGTGCAGTGGGCGATGCCAGTGCGCACCGAGGTACCCTTACCCAGGTTGCGAGGGTGGAAGATGACCTCCACGTCCGGCATGTCCAGCCCTTGCAACAGTTCCCGGGTTCCATCGGTGGAGAAGTTATCCACGATGATGACCTCTTTTTCCCACCCTGGCCCCAGGTCCACCGACCGGACTTGTTCCAGGATGGTCAAGACAGTGTCCCGTTCATTGTAGACGCAGATAATGGTGGATAGTTTCATGGCGGTTTCACGTCTCACGTTTTATGTTGCTGGTTGTTGAGCGGCGGGTTCGAACAGAAACGCGTCTTCAGTATGATCCACAGCCAGCGAAAGCCGGTGTGGAACGCTTTCAAGCCCACCAGTTTCTTTCCCTGTGCGGCGGTGCGGGGATGGTAGGCGACGGCCACCTCCCTAATGTCATAGCCACGCTTGAGCAGCTTGCAGGGCAGCTCATAGTCCAGGTCAAAGTCGGCGTTGCTCAGGTTCAGCGAACGCACTACGTCCAGCCGGGCCAATTTCAGGCCGACGGCGATGTCGGTCAGCCGGCCGCCGAAGAACAAGTTGGCGATTATGGTGAGAAAGCGCACCCCCCAGTAGTTTTTTGCGTACTTGTAAATCCTGCGTCCGCCGAGAGTGCGCGAACCAAAGACGGCGACGGTCTCACCCGGAACGACCTCGGCTACCATACGTGGCAGATCGCCCGCCTCGTACTCTAGATCGGAGTCAAAGATGACGAAATAGTCGCCGCTGGCCTTGGCGATGCCGGTTAGTATTGAGGCGCTCTTGCCCAGGTTGCGCGGATGAAAGATGACACGCACACCTGGCAGGTCCACAGATTTGAGCAGTTCGCGTGTGCCGTCGGTGGAGAAGTTGTCCACGACGATGCTCTCTTTTTCCCAGCCGGGACCAAGGTCAACGGCGTGGGCCTGACGGATGGCGTCGAGAATCGTTTTGCGTTCGTTATAGCAGCAGATGATGATAGATAGTTTCATACCGAATTCACGAATCTACGAATTCACGAATCCACGAATGGCCGGATAAACTCGGCGAAGGTTTCCAGCATATACGCGATACGGGCGTTGTCCAGGCCAGGGTAGACACCGACGAAGAAGGTTGAGCGCATGACGAGGTCGGAGTTTGGCAGGTTGCCCACGGTGCGGTGTTCGATGTGACGATAGCCGGGCTGCCGGATGATGTTGCTAGCGAACAGGAGCCGCGTCTCGACGTTACGTTCCTCCAGCCAGGTGATTAGGTCACGGCGGGTGAAAGGCGCGCCGGGGCGCACGGTGATGGGGAAAGCGAACCACGATGGGTCGGCCCGCTCGCTCCAGGTCGGCAGGATCAGGAACTCTTCGTAAGGCTTCAGCCCCGCGTAGAGGCGGGCGAAGTTGTGTTTGCGGGCGGCGACAAAGTCCGGCAGTTTGTCCAACTGGGCCAGCCCGATGGCGGCCTGTATGTCGGTCATCTTGAGGTTGTAGCCGATCTCCACAAAGAGATAACGGTGGTCGTAGGGCTCCTCCAAGCCGGGGACTTGCCACTCGAAGCGGCGGCCGCAGGCTCCCTCGGAGGGGCTGTTGTGATTGCACTGGCAGTCACGGCCCCAGTCGCGCACGCTGCGGGCGAAACGGGCCAGGCGTGGATCGCTGGTGAGCACCGCGCCTCCCTCGCCGGTGGTCATGTGGTGAGCAGGGTAGAAGCTGAGGGTCGCCATGTCGCCAAAGGTGCCTACCATCCGCCCGTCGTAGGTGGTTCCCAGCGCGTCGCAGACGTCCTCAATGACGTAGAGGCCGTTGGCGCGGGCGAAGTTCATCACTGGCTCCATCTCGACTGGATTGCCTAGCGTGTGGGCGAAGAAGAGGGCTCTGGTGCGGTCAGACAGGGCCGGCTCGAGTAACGCTGGGTCCAGGTTGTACGTCCCCAGTTGACAATCCACGAACACTGGCACCAGGCCATTCTGGACGATGGGGGCGACGGTGGTGGGAAAGCCCACCGCCGGGGTGATAACCTCGTCGCCTGGCTCCAGCGGGCGTGCCAGGCGGCGGGAGCGAAGAGTGGTCACAGCGACCAGGTTGGCCGAGGAGCCGGAGTTGACCGCCAGGGCACGGCGCACGCCGGTGTACTCCGCCAGCCGCTGCTCAAATGATTCGGCGCGGGGGCCGGCGGTGAGCCAGAAGTCGAGACAGGCATCTACAGCGGCCATCAGTTCCTGCTCGTCGTACACCCGACCGGCGTAGTTGACCCTTGTCTGGCCGGGGACGAAGGGGTGGAAGGCATGGGCCGCACGGTAGTACTCCGCGACGAGCGTGTGGATTTGTTCTCGTAGTTGGCTGTGTCTATCCATTACTCGTATACTTTGTTCCCAATCGTGCGTCTCAATCCTTCTTCCAACCCCGCCCGTGCCCGCCAGCCGGTCAGCCGGGCCGTAAGGTCGGCGTTGGCGACCAGGCGCATCACCTCGCCGGTGCGGTAGGACAGAGCACCCGCCAGGATATGCCCCCGCGCCTCTGTGATCGTCCAGATGCGCTCCACTGCCTCACGGATCGTGTAGACCTGCCCCGTCCCCAGGTCGAGGCTCTGACCCTCAATCCCCGGCGCTTGGGCGGCGGCCAACATCCCCTCCACTATGTCCTCCACGTAGATGAAGTCCCGCTCTTGCTCGCCCGGTGTCATTTGGAAGTTCTCCCCGGTCAACGCTGCGCGGATGGCGGCGGGGATGAGTGTATGAGCCGGTTGTCCCGGCCCGTACACCTGGAATGGCCGCACGGTGACGGTGGGCAGACCGTGCGCCTGCCAGTACATCCGCCCGAAGGCCCAGGCGGCCACCTTCGATGCGGCATAAGCATTGAAAGGATCCAATCCCTCAACTACTAACTGCTGACCGTTAACTGCTAACTGCTGACTTGCCCCGTACTCGTAGCAGGTACCGGCGAGCACTACCCGCTGGACATTCCGCCTCCGCAGTGTTTCCAGCAAATGTACCGTGCCGCCAGCATTCACCGCCAGTGCCAACGCTGGGTCCACGCCAGGGTCGGTGACGCCGACAGCAGCCAGGTGGAACACCAGGTCGGGGATAGCACTCTCCACTGCTCGTCGGACACTCTGCGCGTCCTGCACCTCCAGGGAAACGTGCTCGACCTGGGGGGGCAGGTCAGCAGTTCGCTCCGGCGGCTCTCCGGGATAGACCCCGGCCCAAACCTTTGCACCGGCCTCGGCCAGCCGCCGGATCAGGCAGCGTCCGATGAAGCCTGTGGCTCCGGTGATGAGGACGCGCTTCCCTGCCCAATCTACCAATTTACCAACCTACTGGTTCAGAAACTCCCGATACCACTCCAGCGTTTCCCGCAGCCCCTTCTCGAACGAATAGCGAGGCAACCAGCCCAACACGCGGCGTGCCTTGCTGCTATCCAAGTGCTGCGCCTGAATCTCGTGCGGTGCATTGGCCAGCACCACAGGCTCCAACTCCAGGTGGTCGGAGACCCCGATGATGGTCTGCACCATCTCCAGGACGGATTTGGGGTTGTCTGTACTGAAGTTAAATGCTTCGCCCCTCACTCCTGGACTGTCCAGATGCTCGGCTAGCGTCAAGTAGGCGTGGACGGCGTCCTGAACGTAAAGGTAGTCGTGCACAGGTGTGCCGTCAGAGCGGACGATAGGAGGTTTGCCTCGGATGACGCTGCGCATTGTGCCCGGAACGATGCGGCTCCAGTTCAGGTCGCCGCCACCGTAGAGGTTGGCGCAGCGGGTGACGGCGACCGGTAGATCGTAGGTGGCGGCGTAGGCGCGGGCGATGAGGTCGGCACACGCTTTGGATACGTCGTAGGGATAGCAGCCCAACAAGGGGGCATCTTCGGTGTAGGGCTGTTTCTCGTGCACGCCGTAGGCCTTGTCGGTCGAAGCGACCGCCACGCGGGTTACTTTGGGCGAACGACGGGCTGCCTCCAGCACCGTCCACGTTCCCTTGATGTTGGACTCAAAGGTGGAGAGAGGAGCCCGGTTAGCGATGGGGACGATGGTCTGGGCTGCCAGGTGGAAGATGGTGTCAATCTCGTATTCGTTGAGCGCCCGCTCGATCAATTCGTAGCAGGTCACGTCACCACGGACGACGGCTATGCGATCTTGATAGCCGGACCTGTGCAGGTGGGAGAATGGCACCTCGTCACGGATGAGACCGACGACAGTGGCTCCCGCCTCGACCAGGGCGATGGTCAGCCAGGAGCCCAGCAACCCGGCACATCCGGTGACGAAGACGGGACGATCGAGCCAGAAGGAGTGTGATTTGTGATCTGTGAACTGCGAATAACGAGTCGAAGGTTGAAAGTCAGGGGGCATAGGGTTTTTCACTCCCAGGTTCTCCACGGTGCGCTTTCGTGCCACAAGGCGTTCATCTCCTGAGCATCCTTGAAGGTATCCATCGCTCGCCAGAAGCCGGTGTGCTCGTAAATTGCCAGTTGGCCTTCGTCAGCCAATCGCTGCAATGGCTCCTTCTCCAATATTACGTTATCACTGCCCTCAAGATAGTCAAAGACCTCTCGCTCAAAGACAAAGAAGCCGCCGTTGATGATCGCGTCTACTAGGGGCTTCTCCTGAAAGCCGGTGATCAGTCCCTGTCCGTTGGTCTGCACCACGCCGAAGCGGGAGAATGAGTGCACACCAGTCAGAGTGGCGATGCGGCCCATGCGACGGTGGAAAGCCAGCAGTGCCGCCAGATCAATGTCAGCCACGCCATCGCCGTAGGTGGCGAAGAAAGTGTCGCTTTCGATGTAGCGGGCTACTTTGCGGATGCGAGCCCCGGTCTGCGTGTGCGGGCCTGTATCGGCAAAGGTGATGCGCCAGCCCTCCTCGGGATGGGAATCGTGGTGCTTGATGGCTGGCGCAATGCCCAGTGTGAGCGTGAAGTCGCGAGTCAGCGGATCGTATTCCAGGAAGTACCTCTTGATGTCCTCCCCCCGGTAGCCCAGCGCCAGAATAAAGTGGAGGAATCCCTGCGAGGCATAAACCTTCATCACGTGCCAGAGAATGGGCCGATCACCCACCTTGGCCAGCATCTTGGGTCGCTTGTTTCCCATACGGGTGCCCATCCCGCCGCAGAGGATGACGACGGGGATGGATCCTGTATCAGGCGTCACAACTCATCTCCGTTACTTGTCTCAGTCTCGCCTCAAACGGCGGGTAGGCGATGCCGTTTTCGGTTACGATGCCGGTGACGTAGCGATGCGGCGTCACGTCGAAGGCCGGGTTGGCCACGCGCACCCCCTCCGGGGCGATAGGTTGGCCTTGATATGTGGCCCCGATTATCTCTTCGGCTGGCCGTTCCTCAATCGGGATGTCGTCGCCGGTAGACAGTGAGAGGTCAATCGTGGAGGTAGGCACACACGAGTAGAAGGGAATGCCGTTAGCCTGCGCCACGACCGCCAGTTTGTAGGTGCCGATTTTATTGGCCACGTCCCCATTGACTGCCACCCGGTCGGCTCCCACCAACACGATGTTCACCTGACCGGTGCGCATAAAATGACCAGCAGCATTATCGGCGATGAGCGTGAATGGAATGCCCAGTTGTTGTAACTCCCAGGCGGTTAGCCTGGCTCCCTGGAAGCGCGGTCGCGTCTCATCCACCAGTACGTGTATCCGTTTTCCCTGCTCGTGTGCGGTGCGGATCACGCCCAGCGCTGTGCCGTAGTCCACTGTTGCCAACGCGCCCGTGTTGCAGTGATGCAAGATTGTATCGCCATCTCGGATGAGTGCCGCACCGTGCTTCCCCATCCGTCTGTTGATTTCGACGTCTTCGTTGGCCAGTGCCTGGGCTTCAGCCAGCAGCGCGTCGGGGATAGAAGCAGGGTCGGGCTCGGCCTCTGCCCGTCGCAGCAGGCGTGCTACAGCCCAGGACAAGTTGACTGCCGTGGGACGGGCGGCGCAGAGAACCCCAGCCGCTGTTTGTAGGTCGGCTAGTAGCCCGTTCCGGCCTCGGGCCTGGCTTTCTTGCGCGGCCAGTGCCATCCCGAAGGCTGCTGCTGCCCCGATGGCCGGTGCACCCCGGATAACCATCGTGTGGATGGCCTGGGCTACCTCACAGTAGTTCTCATACTCAACCAGGCGGAACTCGGCCGGCAATAGCCGTTGGTCAATCATCTGTACTTTATCGTCGTGCCATTCGATACTGCGCATTGCTATCTTGGCTCCTCCATCGTCTTAGCATGCAGCGTGCTATGGTAGCATGGGCAAGACGCTTTGTCAAATATCCCTCGCGGGTGCCGTCGTGACCTCCAGCACCGACGATAACGCGGCAGCGCCAACTGGAGGCGCTGCCGCAGGGGTGGCGTCGTTTCTGCACTGATCGGGCTACACCGGCGTGATGATCCCCAGTATCTCGGAGGTCTTACCGATAGTCTCTGCCTCTACTTCCGCTTCGTCCTTTGCCTGCGCCTGAGTGGCCACGGAGGACCTCAATGATATGCCTTCGAAACTCTCAATAGGTCCATCGGAAAAAGGATTGTCACCTCGGTACCCGGTGCCAGCCGGTACCAGTTTGCCGATAATGACGTTCTCCTTCAGTCCCAGAAGTGGATCTTCCTTGCCCTCGATCGCTGCGCCGGATAGCACCCTGATCGTGTGCTGAAAGGACGCAGCGGAGAGGAAACTGTCGGTGCTCAGGGCTGATTTGGTGATTCCCAACAGTATGGGCCAGCCCTTGGCGGGTTGTCCGCCTGCTTCGGTCGTCTTGCGATTGATGTCTTCCAACTCCAGGCGGTCCACCAGTTCGCCCGGCAGAAGTTCTGTATCGCTCGACTCGATGATCTGCACTTTATTCAACATCTTGCGGAGGATGACCTCGAAGTGCTTGTCGTTAATGTGCACACCCTGCGAACGGTAAACCTGCTGTACCTCCGAAAGCAGATAGTGCTCCGTGGCTTCGCGGCCCAAGACCCGGAGAATATCGTGGAGGTTCAGGACACCATCAATCAACTGCGTGCCAGGCTCAATGCGCTGTCCCTCTTCGACCAGCAGCCGACTGGTCGCGGGAATGTCGTACTCCCGTTCCTCGCGCAGTTCGTGCACGATGGTGATTTGGTGGTCTTCGCGGAGCACTCGACCGGCCTTTTCCGCCACGATATACTTTTCATCATGCCAGGAGGCAATCGGGTCACCTGCTTTGACCTTGTCTCCATCCTCAATCAGGATCTTCCAGCCCCGCTTGATCTCGTGTTCAAATCGCTCGATCTCGCTATCCACGACGATGATGCGTCGCTGGTCGTCAGACTTGACGATGTGCACGCTGCCGCCGATTTCGGATATGGAGGCCTCACCCTTAGGTTTCTTGCGGGCCTCGAACAGTTCCTCTACACGCGGGAGGCCGAAGGTGATGTCGCTGCCTGCCGCCACGCCACCAGTGTGGAACGTACGCAACGTCAACTGGGTACCCGGCTCACCGATGGACTGTGCGGCCACGATGCCAACCGCAGCTCCGATGGCCACCATCTTGCCCCTACCCAGATCACGCCCGTAACATAGCGCGCAGATACCCTGGCGGAGTTGACAGGTCATCGGGGAACGCAACATTACCATCTCAACTCCAGCCTCTTCGATGGCGGCTGCGATGTCCTCGTCAATTTCCTCGTTGCGCTCGATGAGCACTTCGCCAGTCTGGGGGTGGGCCACAGGTGCGGCTGTTATGCGCCCGAGCAGTCGCTCGGACATACTTTGTCTTCCCACGTCATCCCCGACGCGGATCCAGATACCAGCCGTGGTGCCGCAGTCGTGGGCGTTCACGATGATGTCCTGTGCCACGTCCACCAGGCGACGTGTCAGGTATCCTGCGTCGGCGGTGCGTAGCGCGGTGTCGGCCAGCCCCTTGCGCGAGCCGTGGGTACTGATGAAGTACTCTAGCGCTGAGAGACCCTCGCGCAGATTACTGCGGATAGGCAGCGGGATGATGCGCCCAGATGGGTCGGCCATGAGGCCACGCATACCGGCCAACTGGGCGATAGGGCTAAATCCGCCTTTGGAGGCCCCTGATCTGGCCATGATTGCCACCGAACCGGTTGGGTCGAGTGCCTCTGATACTGCTTCTGAGACCTGCTCGCGTGCCCGCGACCACAGTTCAATGGTGCGGGTATACTGCTCCTCCTCGGTCAGCAGGCCGCGCCGGTACTGCCTGTCTACTTCGGTTACAGTCTTCTGTGTCTTCTCGAGGATGGCTGCTTTGTTGGAGGGGATGGTCAGGTCGGATATAGCGATGGTCGCACCGGAACGGGTGGCATACTTGAATCCGATGTCCTTGATACGGTCCGCTAGTTCCGTCGTCACCTCACGGCCTAGCTGGCGGTAGCACATCCCAATCAATTCCTGAAGCGTGCCCTTGTCCAGCGCATAGTTGATGAAGCGCAGTTCATCGGGCAGGATGTGGTTGAAGATGCATCGCCCCACGGTAGTCTCGACGGGCTTGGCGGGAGGGGGTCTGTGGTCGTATACCTGTGCCACAGTGATAGAAGTGTGCAGTTTGACGTGTCCTAGCGAGTAAGCCAACTCGGCCTCGTCTAGGTCAACAAATGGCCTGCGCTCATCTCCAGCGGGGGCTGGATCTTCCATCATCAAATAGTAGACGCCCAGGCACATATCCTTGCTCGGCCCAACGATGGGCTCGCCGGAGGAGGGCTTGAGCAAGTTGTGGGAGGCCAGCATCAGTTTGCGGGCCTCTTCGACGGCCCTATCCGAGAGCGGCACATGGATAGCCATCTGGTCGCCGTCGAAGTCCGCGTTAAAGGCAGCGCAGGACAGAGGGTGGAGATGGATCGCTTTGCCCTCGACCAGCACCGGTTCGAAGGCCTGGATGCCCAGGCGGTGCAGGGTGGGGGCGCGGTTGAGCAGCACCGGGCGATCCTTGATCACTTCCTCCAGCACTTCCCACACCTCGGGCCGCTCACGCTCGATGACACGCCTGGCAGCCCTGACGTTGCTGGCGTAGTTGTATTCGACCAGTTTGCCGATGACGAAGGGGCGGTAGAGTTCCAACGCCATCTTCTTGGGCAGGCCACACTGATGCAGTTTCAGTTTGGGGCCGATGACGATGACGGAGCGGCCGGAGTAGTCCACGCGCTTACCGAGGAGGTTGCGGCGGAAGCGGCCTTTCTTGCCCTTCAGCATGTCACTCAGCGACTTCAGTTCGCGGCGACCACGACGGGAGAGCGCCTTGCCACGCTGACTGTTGTCAACCAGGCTATCCACTGCCTCCTGGAGCATGCGCTTCTCGTTGCGCACGATCACGTCGGGCGCGCCCAGTTCCAGCAGTCGCTTGAGGCGGTTGTTGCGGTTGATGACCCGGCGGTAGAGGTCGTTCAGGTCGGAGGTGGCGAAGCGCCCGCCATCAAGTTGTACCATTGGGCGCAGGGCGGGTGGGATGATCGGCAAGATAGTTAGGATTATCCACTCGGGCCGGTTGCCGCTCTTGCGCAGTGCCTCAACGACGCGCAACCGTTTGGTCGCTTTCTTACGCCGTTGCTTCGACCTGCCCTGGCGCACTTCGCGCCATAATTCATCGGCCAACTTGTCCAGGTTCAGGCTGCGCAGAGCTTCATAGAACGCCTCGGCCCCCATGCCAGCCTTGAAGACCTGGCCCCACTTGCTCTTGAGTTCCCGTAAGCGGGGCTCGCCGAGGAACTGGAGTTCGGCCAGTCCCAGTAACTCCTCCCGGTCGGCCTTGAACTTGGCATGCAACTCGGCGATGTCGCTCTCTAACTGTTCTCTGATGTGGGAGACCTCGTTGGCCGTCGCCTCATGCCAATACTTGAGGTCCGCTTCCAGGGGGGCTAGCACCTGTTCCTGCCGCGCTCGCACCTCTGCCTCCAGTTGGCTGAGGTGGTCTTGTACGATCTGGTTGAGCAGCGTCAGGTGCTCACGTCCCAGCGTAGCGCCCTTCTCGACAATGATGACACTGGTGGGTTTAAAGACGAGGGGTGCTCGGCGAGTCTTGCCCTGGCGATTCTCTATCTTCTTCTGCAACGCCTGGGCTTCCTTTATTACCTGTTCAGTGGCCTCGGCGAGTTCCTCATCGAACCGGGCGCGAGTCACCTTCAATTGCTCTTGGATGCGGGCTTCTTCCTGAGCCAACCGCTGCCCCACCGCCGTGATACCTTCCTGGGCCACGGCCTCCAGTTGTTCCTGCTTCTCCTTACATTCCTCGTCCAGTCGCTTGAGGGCCTTCTGGCGCGCTTCCTCGTCCACATTGGTGATGACGTACTGGGCGAAGTAGAGCGCGCGGTCCATATTGCGCTTGGAGATGTCGAGTAGGATGCCGAGGTAACTGGGGACGCGGCGGGTGTACCAGATGTGGGCAACCGGAGCGGCGAGTTCGATGTGGCCCATACGCTCGCGCCGCACTGAGGAACGGGTCACCTCAACGCCGCATTTATCACAGATGATGCCCTTATAGCGGACGTTCTTGTACTTGCCGCAGTAGCATTGCCAGTCCCTGCTGGGGCCGAAGATGGCCTCGCAGAAGAGCCCGTCTTTTTCGGGGCGCAGACGCCGGTAGTTGATGGTCTCGGGCTTGGTGACCTCACCGTAGGACCAGGAGAGGATCTGCTTAGGTGACGCCAGGTTGATGCGCAGTGCGGTGAAATCTCGTGCCTCTAGTACGCGTTCTTCTCGATTGTTCATCGTTCTCCCTACTGGGGAAGCCCAGAGCAATGTGCGAACATGCACAAAAGAAGCGCCTGAGACCCTTTACTCAGCGCTTCGGTGATAAGACTTCATCCATCCATTGGCGACCATATTATAATGACTTTCACTGTTTTGTCAAGCAAATCCAGGTGACAAATTGCCCCAAGTCTGCTATACTGAGCCGGTACAGACTGGCGCGTCCTGACATGCGGAGGGGAGCGAATTGGTTCGACTATGTCCACCTGGTTTGCACGGCGTGTCCTTGATCTGGTCAGCGCACTGACCGGCATCTACTATACCCGCAAGTATGGCGCGATGGCCCGGCGCTTGGGCCGGCCTGGCATCAGGCCAGATCAGCGGCGTGGATTCATCATCATCCAGATTGATGGGCTATCCTATGACCATCTCAGGCAAGCGATTGCCGCCGGTTATCTGCCTTACCTGGGCCGGCTATTGGCCGAACGTCGCCTGGTTGTATCGCCTTGGCGCTGCGGGTTGCCCAGCACCACTCCGGCTGTACAGGCCGGCATCATGTTTGGCAATCGTTTCGACATCCCCGGTTTCCGCTGGTACGACAAGGAGCAACGACTGGCGGTGGTGGCCAAGCGGCCAGACCAGATTCAGGCCGTGCGCGAACGCATCAGTCGTGGTCGCCCAGGCATCCTCCAAGGGGGCTCCTGTTACGTGAATATGCTGGACGGTGACGCGGACCTGGCGCTTTTTACACTCAGTGCCCTCCATCCGCAATACTTTTTTGAGAACGTGCGTGGGATGGGGCTGTTCCTTCTATTTCTTCTCAGTCCATTCCGCGTGTTGCGCCTGCTGGGATTGATGACGATGAGTTATCTGACTGGATTGGGCCGTCGCCTGGTTGCACTGGTGCATCCCAGCGTCCTTAACCCTTTTGATGTTCTCTCCCCTCTTCTGCACGCGGTCAGCGATGTGCTCTTCACCGAGGTACAGACCTTCGGCGTGATGTTGGACATCTACCGCTGCGTGCCGGCCATCTATGCCAATTACAACAGTTACGACGAAGTCGCTCACAAACTGGGGCCTGATCATCTGGCTGCTTTCCGCGTCCTGCGCGGCGTGGACAGGCGCATCCACCAGATTGACCGCATGCGCGCCCGTTACCGCCGGCGGGAGTACGATCTTTACATCCTCTCCGACCACGGGAACACATCCTCAGTGCCCTTCAGTTGGCGCAATGGGATGAGTCTAGGACAGTGCATTCTCACTCAGATTGGGGAAGGGCTTTCAGTAGAAGAGCAGGCTGCTGCATACACGCATTCGACGGATAAGACGCGCTACCTATTGGAGGAATTGCGTGACCTGGAGGAGCGCTTTTCACCCCACTTGCGCCGGATGCTCGCCGCAGCCCGGCGTTACGTGGATCAGCGTGTGCTGGCCGGTCAGGAATTGGATTACGACCTGGAACGGCAACAGGACGTCGTCGTTTGCGCCTCTGGCCCATTGGCTCACGTTTATTCCAACGTCAGCCCCCGCCTGCTCGATCTGATTGAGGTGCTACTCCTTTACCCCCGGTTGCTGGACAGCCTGCTTGCCACCCCTGGCTTTGGGGCCATCGTCGGGCGGGCTGGGGAGCGGACGATTGTGCTGGGGTGCGAAGGTGGCAAGTTGGTTATCGAAGGCGAGCGTGAGGTGATAGAGGGGCCGCATCCGCTTGCGCCATTCGGCGACACAGCCCACTCTGCCCCTCAGATTCACCGCCTGGCCCATTTTCCCCACGCCGGTGATCTCATCGTGCTGGGGGCGGTTGAGCCGGACGGCAAGGTCGTGGCCTTCGAGGAGCAGGTGGCGACGCACGGGGGGCTGGGCGGCCCGCAGGTGCGCCCCTTCATCGCCTGGTCACCTGAATGCCCGCTGGATCCGGAGACGCTGGACGACGCGGAGGACTTGTACCCCTACTTTGTGCAGCAGTACCTGGAGCAACCCCGGACGGGCGAGTCAGATGACACTACACTGCCTGATTGTCGGGCTGGGGGTATCAAAGCCAAGTAGGACGTTTGGCTTCCTCGCGGAGTGGTCAGCGATTCAGTCTCACGTGTGAGCCATGGCAGCGAGGTCGAAACGGGTTTCAGTGCAGTAGCCCCAAGGGGAGTCGAACCCCTGTTTCCGGCTTGAGAGGCCGGCGTCCTGGGCCACTAGACGATGGGGCCATGCAAGCCCAATTCTACCAGTCTTTCCCCTTTTGTCAAACTTCGCACAAAGTGTTATACTGAGAACGTGGTGCGTAAAACGTGAGACATAGAACCATATGACATAGGACATAGGACGTAGGACGTAGGACATAGGACGTAGAATGGAACAGATTGAGGTTTCGACCCGTGGCCGTCAGGCTTTCCACGATATCACCGCTGAGGTGCAGACTGCTGTCAGCCGCAACGGGGTGCAAGAGGGTATATGCTTCATCTTCTGCCCTCACACCACCGCCGGCCTGACGCTGAACGAGAACTGGGATCATACTGTACAGCACGACATCGGCGTGGGCCTCGCCGCCATCTCTCCGCCACGGCCCGAATATCGCCACGGCGAGGGGAACTCGCCAGCGCATCTCAAATGCTCGCTGGTGGGCGCATCGCAGTTCGTGCCGGTCGCCGGGGGCAAACTGGTGCTGGGCGCCTGGCAGGGCATCTTCCTGGCCGAGTTCGACGGTCCGCGCCGCCGAAAAGTCCTGGTTAAGGTGGTCGCGGGCTGAGCATGGCTCTGGGTGTTTTGCACCGAGAGCGAGTCTACGGCTTGAAGTTTGAAGGAGGTCAACCATGATCCTGCTACGAGACACCATGCCGAGCAAATGATAAACGACAAATCCCGACTCCAACAGCCGATCACTAACTGCTGACCGCTAACTGCTAAACCTGCAATCTGCGATGAAAATCCGCCTCCTGTGCGTTTTTTTGTGTTCTTTTCTCATTTTGCTATTCGGCTCCGTGCTGGCCTTTGAACTCTACTACGCCAAGCGCATTTACCCGGGCGTGTGGGGGTGGGCCGGGGGCCTGGGCGGGAAACGACCCGAAGAGGCGGCGGCCGTGCTGGAAGACGCCCTGGGGCTCAACGCCCCGCGGGTCTATCTGCGCCGCCCAGCCCGC
>JAUWOI010000426.1 GCA_030612185.1 Anaerolineae bacterium | reverse complement strand
CATTTATCCGTTTGCTCGGCCTGGATTGTCAAATCCAAGCTAAAGGGAGGCCAAACTCGCCCAATCTGGTCTGTTCAGCCGCCGGATCTGGCGATCCGGCGGGAGCAGAATCGGTCTGGAATTATAAATGCGTTCGCCCTGGGGACAGGGGCGAAAAGCAGCCGCTTGAAGGTGCCCCGCTCCTTCTCCTCCAGGATCGCTCCAGCCCCCGAAAGCACGCCAAACATGGCGAACATCACCGCGTAGCCTGGCACCACCTGGTCGAAGATGTTGAACTCCTCTTCTTCTGCGCTCCCGATGGTCGTGACATGGGTGCCAACGGGCGGGTTCTCCAGCCGTTCCTGGGTCGTGGCGACGACGCGCGCGGTGATGCCTTCATTTTGGGGGGTGAACGGTCGAGAAGAGGCTATCAACTCGGGGTGCAGCGGAGCGCGTGGGGCCAGAACCGGCGTGGGTCTATCTCATTTAAGGTGCAACGCACTTGTTTCTTGCTATTTCAGCGATTTCGTCCAGCAGCCTGCCACGAGCCCCGCCACGAGTACTCGCGGTGGTACTCGCAGTGGATTGCATCGTAGAACAGGCAAATTTGTAGCAAAAGTGCGTTGCACCTGGGTAGTAACCCTGTGCCTTCTGTTTCTTTGATTTCTATTCGGCTTCCCCCTCAACCACGTTCTCGTTGTTTTTGAAAACATAGTTGTCCTTGTAACTCACAATAGACGGGCCTGCATTTTCCTCGGAAAGCGGGGATACATCCCGTGCAAAAGAACCTGGGTCAGGCCCACCCATGAATACTCCTATATCGTTTCCTGCTACCGTGTTTCCCTGGAGTGTCACATTTCTGCAGTTCCTGATATCAATTCCAATCTCGTTATTATCGAGAATTGTATTATCTCTCACAGTGATACCGGAGCAATCCTCGATCTTTATTCCGTGTCCCCATCCATTACCCCATTCTTCAGGCGCATTAGGGTTCTTCGGAAACATCTCTATCGGGTAGCCGCTTTCACTTATGTGGTTGTTCTCTATGAGAATGTTAGCGTTCCAGGAGTTGTATTCTACGTTTATCCCTGCCCAAGCCGTGCGTGAGATTACGTTGCTGAATATTTTGCTTTCATCTTTCGCATCAGACCAGTCCTCGAAGTTGATGGCATCCTCAACGTTCATGAAGAATATATTATCGTGGATGTACACTGTGGTTTCACCGCGTTCTGGTACGAAGTGAACCAGAATTCCATGCGGGAAGTTGTATCTAAACAGGTTGCCCGAAACTTCGCCGGAACTCTTGTACATTGCAATAGCGTTGTGCTGGTAATTGCTGTCAAAAATGTTGTCCTCAATTCTTGTGTTCTGGCTCTCTCCAACAGCCACTCCAACGGCATTGTCTTTTATGTGATTGTGCCTCAGAACGATGTTCTCGGAAACCCCAACAGTTATAGCAGCCTCCTCATGGACAAAGTAGTTCCTGACAACGTTATCCGAGAAAACAACGTCTGACACGAATTCAAAGAATATTCTGGAATTTATGAACTCGCTCCTTGTTATGCTTATTCCAGATTCTTTCACAAATACAGTGCATCCCTCAAACCTGGCCGAATCTGTATCAGAACTGATCAATACCTCCCCGCCGCTACATCTATTCTGAAGGTTACTGGGCAAGGAGACAGGCTCAGGTTCCTGAATGCCTGGAGGTTCGGGTATAGGGTACTCAATTTCACCAGTACCTGGACGTTCTGATACCTGAGTGCAATTGCTTATCAGAATTGCAGTCAGAATCAGCCCAACTGGAGCACAGATTTTCTTCATCGCTACGTCTCTAGGCTGTTCCAGAAAAATAATCATCCCAGTGTCATTCTGAGCGGAACGCAGTGAAGCGAAGAATCTCACGCCACAGCATCCAAACTGCCTGTCCAGGGTGAGATTCTTCGCTACGCTCAGAATGACGGGCTATGACCTGGGATACTTTAGATTCTGGAACGCCCCTATTGCGCCCCTCTTCGCGAGACATGCCCCCTTGCATACTTGCCTACTCTTCCTCGCGGGGCACGACCCTGATGGTCACCAGATCGCTCTTGGTCGTGTTGCCCGCTGCGTCCACGGCGACGACGTAGAAGGTGTGCACTCCTACCTCCTCAATCGTCCAGTTGACGTTGAAGGGAGCGACGACGCGCACGGCGAAGGGCTCTATCTTCTCCTGTGGCTCGTTCTCTTTACTCCCCTGATAAACATAGAACTCGATCCGCGCGATGGAATAGTCCTGCACCTCGGCGTTGACGTTGACCCACTCGTCGTGACCATATTCATACACGGCTCCACCCTCTGGGTAGGTCAGGTCGAGCGTGGGGGAGATATGGTCCACAGTCACCTGGATGGTCGCCTCGCGCAGCGCCATCGAGTGGTCCACGACGCTGAGACGCAGGCTGTAGAGTCCATCCAGCCCGCTGACGTCCCAGAATTCCAGCAGGTTGTGATCCACCTGGTCGCCGTGGTCGGTGCCGATCTGGATCCACTCGGTGGGGTTCAGGCCCGTGCCGAACACCACACGGTAAAAGTTGAAGTCGCCACCTCTGGCGCTGCCGGTGATAGGGATGGTTCCCTGGATGTAGGAGTAGGGCGCGGGGTGGATGATGGTTACCTCAGCGTCGCTACGCGAAGGACCGTAGATGGTATCGTACTCGGTGGGTGGTGTGGCCGGTCGCTCTTCCTCTGGCAGGCTGGCGATCCAATCGGCGGCTTCGGGAGGGTAGACCTCGTAGATGTGTTCCTCGCACAGTTCCGGCGGCGTGTGGACGGTGCACAGCCGGCCGGTCTCGCGGTTGACGCGGAAGGCCTGATGAATGTGGCACTGTTCGGTTGGCTCAGTGCCAGGGATGAAGAGTTCAGAGACGGTGGGGCAGTGCTCGGTGGGTAAGTGACCAGAGACAGCGCAGACCGCCCGCTCGACCAATCCGTCTGGTCGCGCGAAGGGGACAATCTCCTCATCCTGAAGCGCGTACTCCATCACCGCGTGCCAGATGGGAGCAGCGCCGCGCAGGCCGGGCAGGTTACGCATCTCACTGTTATCAGAGTTGCCGGCCCACACGCCAGCGGCCAACTGGGGGGTATAGCCGACGGTCCAGGCATCGCGGAAGTCGTTGGTGGTGCCGGTCTTGGCGGCGGCGGGCCGGTCATTGGAGAGTTCCAGCGCGTTGGGATAGCCCATCGCTCTCCAGCGCGCCTGCCGATCGGAGAGGACGCTGTTCATCAGGTGGGCCAACTGAGGCGAGAGGATGTCGCGGCTCTCGGGCTGCTCGTACTCGTAGAGCACATTACCCTCGCGGGCCTCGACGCGCAGGATGGCGACCGGGTTGAGTTCACGGTAGTCAGCGCGCAGTTGGCTTTCGAGCACGGGCGCGCCGTACATCCGGCCACCGTTGGCGAAGACGCTGAAGGCGTATACCATGTCGAGCAGGTGCACCTCGCCGCCGCCCAGCGTCAGGCTGAGACCGTAGTAATCCAGCCCCCGGTCGAGCGTATTGATGCCCATACGATGAGCAGAGCGAATCACACTACCCACGCCTGCCAGTTGCAGGGCCTCGACGGCGGGGATGTTGTAGGAACGGGCCAGCGCCAGCCGCATTCGCTGCGGGCCGTGATACTTGCGGTCGTAGTTCTCTGGCACGTAGGGGTAACCAGTGGACTGCTGGAAGGCGGTGCGCACGTCGAGGAACATGTGGGCGGTATTGTAGCCTTGTGAGAGCAGCGTGACGTAGGTTAAGGGCTTGAAGGAAGATCCTGGCTGACGCGCTCCATCCGCAGCGACGTTGAAGTGGCCATCAATGGACTCGTCCCAGTAGTCCAGGCTACCGACCATGGCCAGAATCTCGCCGGTAGCGGGGCGACTGACGACGACGGCCGCATTGCTGACGTTGTGGTCACGCCCCACGTCACTGGCGCGAAGTGGTGGCAGGAACTGTGCCGCCTCGCAACCCTCAGCAATCGCCTCCTGGATGACGGTGGCCTCGTCCTCGCCGGACAGACGGCGGACGTGAGCACGGGCCGCGCATTGGGCCTGCTCCTGCAGATTCAGGTCGAGGGTGGTGTAGACACGCAGTCCGCCGCGATACACGGGCTCGGGGCCGAATTGGGGCATATCCTCCAGTTGTTGGCGTACGTAGATGGAGAAAGGCGGGGCCAGGATGTCGAAGCGTGCGACGAGGACAGCAAGATTCCAGGTCTCGTACTTGGCGGCGACCGCCTCTGCGGGGGTGATACAGCCTTGATG
>JAUWOI010000433.1 GCA_030612185.1 Anaerolineae bacterium | reverse complement strand
AAGGGTCTGCTCCAAGGGCTTGAGTCCGGATCGTGGTTCAGCATGGGAAACAACGGCTTCCGCGGACACTTGGACGGCGCACAACCCCAGGCTCTCGCAGAAGCGTTGGGTGTGACCGTCGAGGAGTTACAGGAGGCGCTGGCCGAGGGACAGACCGTCGCCGATGTCGCGGAGGCCCAGGGGGTGGCTCTGGAGGACGTCGTGGATGCCCTCATCGCCCCTGCGATCGAGCGTTTTCAGCAGGCGGTGGAAGATGACCACATGACCCAGGAGCAGGCCGACGAGCGGATCGAGCAGATGGAAGAGCACATGCTCCAAATGCTGGAATCTGGATCGGGGTTTGGTGTGGGGGTAGGGCGTGGGGGCTTCCGTGGTCTTCCAGGCGGTAAACGAGGTGGACGCTGGGGCGACGACACAGGTACTCCTCGCTTTCCGGCGTGTCCAGCCCCGCCCGCCGATCTGTAGTGTAGCGCGCAGCATGACTACCACCCTCCCGCAGGTTTGGACATTCAGGCCCGCAAACGCTGTCAATCGTAACCTGCGGGAGGGTAGGCTGAGAACTGCTACGCTTTCCCAACCCGGCTCCAGTTGCCATCGGCGACTGGAGCCGGTATAATGTGCCAAGATGAAGATTCTAATTGTTGACGACGAACCGCGCATCGTAGATGGTGTGCGCAAGTATTTTGAGCAGGCCGGCTTTGACGTTCTCGCGGCATACAACGGCCCCACCGGGCTGTCCCTGGCCCGCACCAAGAAGCCCGACCTGGTGGTGCTGGACCTGATGTTGCCCGGCCTGGACGGGCTGGACGTTTGCCGGGAGTTGCGGCGCGAGTCGAATGTGCCGATCATCATGCTCACCGCGCGCGTCGAGGAGACCGACAAACTCGTCGGGCTAGAGTTGGGCGCCGACGACTACGTCACCAAGCCCTTTAGCCCCCGCGAACTGGTGGCCCGCGCCCGCGCCGTGCTGCGACGGGTGCAAGCAGCGGATACTCCCCCCGCAACGAAGACCTATCGTTTTGGGGACGTTGTCTTTGACGTGGCGGCGCAACGGTGTGTCGTCGTCACAGGCGAAGGCGAACGGGTTGTGCCACTGACGCCGACCGAGTTTAGCCTGTTGCACGTCCTGGTGCAGCATCCGGGGCAGGTGCTCAGCCGTATGCAACTGCTGGAAGCGGCACATCTGGGTGTCTACGATGGCGTCGAGCGCACCGTTGACGTGCACATCCACAATCTGCGCCGCAAACTGGAACCCGACCCCACGCATCCGCGCTACATCCACACCGTATTTGGTGCAGGGTATCGCTTCAGTGATAAGGAAGCGGCCTGATTTGAGTGATCCGTTACTGTCCTGTAATCCGTGTTGAGAGCGCGGATCGCGGGACAATCCGGTATGATCAGACCTGACAGGTTTCTATCCAAGACTTGCTGTGCAACACAGTTGACGAGTGACAAATGGGGCCTCAAGTCACAAGATTCGTGGAAACCTGTCAGGTCTATCCGTTGATGTCCTGCAATCTGTGTTCTTAAGATTGACGATGTAAGATGAAATCTTCTCCAAAGGGAACTACCGCAGGGGACAGACAATCTCCAAACCCTAAATCCGCAAACCTGAAATCTCTGCGTGCCCGCCTCACGCTCAGTTTCCTGGGCGTCATTGTGGCGACCGCCGGCCTGGTCGTCGTGATGGCGACTCTCATCACCGCCAACCGTTTCACTTACATGATCTCGTCCGCCGGGCAAAGGTATGCCTGGCGGCTGGCTCCCCTCTTCTCCGAGTACTACGTCCAGCGTGGGGGGTGGGGTGGGATCGAAGCACTGGTAGCGAACTGGGAGCCAGTAGGCCAGAGGCCAGGTCGTCCAGTACCAATGGCGGAGATGATGCTGCACTCCGGGGACGAGCGTTTGTTGCTGCTGGATGCCACCGGGCGTCTCATCGCCGATAGTGATCCGCAGGGCGAACCAGTGCGCCTCTTACCTGCCAGCCTGGACAAAGGCGCACCCATTCTCGTTGACGGGCGGCAGGTGGGCACGTTGATCGTCGTCTCAGGGCTGGGGAGGTTGACCTCCTACGAAGACGCCTTTCTACGCCAGGCCAATAGGCTGATGCTGGTCGCGGGAGTTGTGGCCGTACTGGCTGTGCTGGTCGTCAGCGGGTTCCAGGCGCGACGCATCGTCGCGCCTGTGCGCGCGTTGGCCGAGGCGGCGCGCCAGGTTGCCAGCGGCGATTTGTCCCAGCGCGTCTCCGTCACCAGCCAGGATGAACTTGGGGAGATGGCTATCGCGTTCAACACGATGGCTGCGGAGTTGGGACGGCAACACGAACTGCGGCACCGTGCGATGGCCGACATCGCCCACGAACTCCGCACGCCGCTCAGCGTCCTGCAAATTGAGTTGGAGAGCATTGAGGATGGCCTGACCGTGCCCACGCCCGAGGTCATCACCGGGTTGCAGACCGACGTCGCGCACTTGCGCCGCCTGGTTGATGATTTGCGAATGCTCTCCCTGGCCGAGGCGGGCGAGTTGCAGATGGAGGTTGAGCCGGTGGAGATGGGCGATCTGATTCGGGACGTCGTCAATCGCATGCAAGGGGCGGCCCGCGCCAAGGGCATCACCCTGGACACGCGGGTACCCGCTATGGCCCTACCGGTTACCGGCGACCCGCAACGGCTGGCCCAGGTGTTGCTCAACCTGCTGTCGAATGCGCTGCAGCACACCCCGTCCGGCGGGCGGATTGCCGTGAGCGCCCAGCGGGTTGAGGAAAACGGGGAGCATGGGGAGGAGGTATACGTGACGGTACAGGACACCGGCGAGGGCATCCCGGCCGAAGATCTCCCCCACATCTTCGAACGTTTCTATCGGACCGATCGAGCGCGCAGCCGCAAGACGGGCGGCAGCGGGCTGGGCCTGTCCATCACCCGCAGCCTGGTCGAGGCCCACGGCGGACGCTTGTGGGCGCACAGCACGGAGGATCAGGGCAGCGCCTTTACCTTCGCGTTGCCTCTGACTTATGACATCGAGTAAGTCGGATTGTAACTGCTCAGGCTGGCGGTTGAAACCGCGCCTGTTGAGCCTTCGGCTGGCTGTCCGCCTACGCGGACAGGTGCGTCCACGCAGGTGGACGCCCGGCTGAAAGCCCTCCAGGGGCGATTTCAATCGCTGACAAGGGTAGCTGAGTAGTCACGTCGGATTAAACGAACGGAGGAGATGCGGTGAAGAAACGCAGAACCTGGATCATTCTAATCGTCGTGCTGCTTCTGGCAGCCGGGGGTGGTTATGTGGCCTACACGCGCTATTTTGCCCTGGCCCTGACTGAAGAGCCACAGGAGCCGACGTTGCAGACGGCGACGGTGTATCGGGGCGACATCGTCCTCACGGCGGATGGCAGTGGTGAACTTGTACCTGCGGCTGAGGTGGAACTGGCCTTTCGAACCAACGGTGTGCTGGGCGAGGTCTTGGTAGAAGTCGGCGACCAGGTGCAGGAAGATGACGTGTTAGCCCGGCTGGAGACGGACGATCTGGAACGAGCCTTGGCCAACGCCGACGTCGAAGTGGAGTTAGCCCAACTCGACCTGGCCGACGTTCGCGAAGGGCCAACCGATGCGGAACTGGCCGGTGCCAGCGCCGCCCTGCGGGGCGCCCAGGCCGAGTTGGAACTCGCGCGGGATGCCTGTGACGCCACGATTGACTCCACCTTTGATGGCGCTGTGGACACCCGCACCGGCGAGTATTACTGGTACCGCAATTATTACTGGACACAGAAACAAGCATTTGAAGAGGGCAAAATCGGCCAGAGCGACCACGACCACGCAATGAATGCCTTGATCTCGGCTGAGGGGCGGATGAATGCGGCTATCAACCGGGCGCTCGCCGAGGAAGCGCAAGCCGAGAATCGGGTGGATCAGGCCCAGGAATCTGTGTACCAGGCATGGGAGAACCTGCAACTCCTGCAAAGCGAACCGCTCACAGACACCCTCGCGCGGGCAGAACTGGAGGTGGATCAAGCGTTGCTGGCGCGTGAACAGGCGCTTGTCAACCTGGAAGCGGCACAACTCTACGCGCCCTTCGACGGCACCGTGATGGATGTCGCGGCGACGGCTGGCAAGCAGGTAGGAACCAGCACGCCCATCCTCACCCTGGCCGACCTGGAGGAGCCATTGGTCTGTTTCTGGGTAGAGGAGGCGGATATGAGCA
>JAUWOI010000209.1 GCA_030612185.1 Anaerolineae bacterium | reverse complement strand
GGTGGGGGGGGCCTGACGGGGGGGCGATTCGTAAGGGGCGTCCCATGGGCGAGCCCCCTTGCGGACCCGCCCCCGGGGACGGGGGCTGAGAGCGTCGGAGTAGAA
This sequence comes from Anaerolineae bacterium, assembly GCA_030612185.1. The sequence continues at coordinate 7,274 of JAUWOI010000209.1, read as the reverse complement.
ATGCAAAACGGGACACCGAGCGGTGCCCCGTTTCTTCATTGGGTGTGGTCTTAGCGCCCCAGCACCTGCCGGGCGATGACCAATCGCTGGATCTCGTTGGTGCCCTCGCCGATGGCGCATAACCGCTGGTCGCGGTACATACGCTCGACCTCGTATTCCCGCACGTAGCCGTAGCCGCCGTGGATTTGGATCGCTTTGTGGCAGGCGCGCTCTGACATCTCGGTGGCGAAGAGTTTGGCCATGGCCGCCTCTTTGGTGAAGCGCTTCCCTTGTTCCTTGAGCCAGGCGGCCCGGTGGACCATCAGGCGGGCGGCCTCGATCTCTGTGGCCATGTCGGCGATCATCCACTGGATGGCCTGGAATTTGGCGATGGGCTGGCCGAACTGCACGCGTTCCTTCGCATACGCGATGGCCCTCTCGAACGCTCCCTGTGCCAGACCCACTGCCATCGCTGCGATGGCGACCCGTCCGGCATCGAGCGTAGTCAGGAACTGTTTGAAGCCCGCGTTCTCTTTGCCCAGCAGGTTCTCCGCCGGGATGCGGCAGTCCTCGAAGAAGAGTTCCGAGGTCACTGAGCCTTTCAATCCCATTTTCTTCTCATCTCGCCCTGGCTCGAAGCCGGGCGTGCCCTTTTCGACGATGAACGCGGAGATGCCCCGCGTGCCCTTTTCGGGGTCGGTCTTGGCGGTGACGACGACGAAGTCGGCGATGGAGCCGTTGGTGATGAAGTTCTTCTGGCCATTGATGACCCACTCGTCTCCATCGCGGATGGCCTGGGTACGAGTAGCCCCGGCGTCGGAGCCGGCCTGGGGCTCGGTCAGGCCGAAGGCGCCGACTTTCTCTCCGCGTGCTGCCGGCACCAGGTACTTTTGCTTCTGTTCCTCGGTACCGAAGAGGTAGACCGGCTCACAGTAGAGGGAGGTTTGGGCGGCGAGGGTGATGGCCATAGAGCCGGAGACGCGGGCGATCTCCTCCAGCGCGATGACCATGCTGGTGTAGTCAGCGCCGGAACCGCCGTACTTTTCCGGGAAGGGCAGCCCCAGCAGGCCCACCTGGCCCATCTTGTGGAAGATGTCCCAGGGGAACTCGTCTGTCGCGTCAATCTCCTCGGCGCGGGGCGCGATCTCTTGCTCGGCAAAGTCCCGCACCATGCGGCGGAACATACGTTGTTCTTCGGTCAGTTGAAAGTCCATTGTTGCTACTCCTTCTCTACTTCCCGATCACCATCCCCGTGGGGTCAATCTCGCGTAGAATATGCTGCTCCTCCGGCGTGGGAGGTGTGCTCTCCACCACCTCGTCGGGGATGATGATCTCAAACTCGCTGTTGGCCTGGATTTCCTCGATGGTCACACCCGGATGACGGCTGATGAGTTTTAGACGTTTCGTTGCCTCGTCGAAGCCGTAGATCCCCAGTTGAGTGATCACCCGGTAAGGGCCACTGTCCTCGGGCAGGCCAGCCGCCTCGCGCGCGCCGGGGCCGCTGAGGTAGCCGGGCGTGGTGGTGAAGGGTAGTTCTTTCACGAAGCGGCGCTTGTCCTGGCGCATGATGATGATCGTGCGCCAGCAGAGGGAACCGATGTCGTTGGCCCCGCCGCTGCCCGGCAATCGCACTTTTGGACGTTCCCAATCGCCGATGATGGTGGTGTTGATGTTGCCGTGGGGGTCAATGGCTGCCGTGCCCAGGAAGCCATAGTCAATGTAGCCGTTCTGCAGGAGGCTCATTACGTCGTGCATGGAAGAGGCAGCCACTGCCCGGTGGAAGGTGCGCGAATCGCCCACCGAGATGGGCAGCACCGGCACCTGGGGACCGATGCCCCCAGCCTCAAAGATGATCAGCAGGTTGGGAGCGTGGGTGCGCTGAGCGAGCATTGAAGCGATCATCGGCAGGCCGGTGCCCACGAAGATGGACCTGCCGTCTTCCAGAACGTGGGAAGCCACGCATGCCAGCAACTCGGTTGGCGTGTACGTTGTTCCCGTCATCTCTCTCTCCTGTGCCGGCATTGGCGCGCGGTACTGCTCCACCCGCTTGAGGTAGTTTAACTGGCGCACGCCGCCCACCAGTTCCAGGTATTCCTCAAAGTCCTGCACCCCGAAGACGTACTTTTCGAAGTACGCCTGTGTCCCTTCCTCCGTTTTCGAGATGGTGAGCCACTCGTGGATGTGCCCCTCGTCGAAGAAGTACAGGTAGGGCATCTCGGTGGGGTGTGCGCCGTAGGGCACCTCACACACCGCGTCCACCAAAAAGAATGGGATCACCGTCCGGCTGGGGTCCTGGCGGATGGCCTCTTCATCCACGATTTCCTCGGTGGTGACGATCAGCCGCCGCGCCGCCCGAGCCAGTTCGAAGTCCTCCACCAGGATGCCGTCAATCTGTGCGTTGCCATACTTATCGCAGCGGGGCACGTGGAACATGGCCACGTCGGGATAGCAGGCGGGGAGGAGGCAGACCGGCTTGCCGCTCCAGGGGTCGCGCACAATCTTGGCCGAACTTTTCTCGAAAGTGTCGGTGCCCATCAGGTTGCGCGAGGGAATGAAGGGTACACCCATTGCCGCCGCCAGGAAACGCCACTGGTAACCAGCGTTGCTGATCTCGGCCACCACCTTGCATTTTCCGCTCTCCACCGCTCGCCGGCCGGCGGGGGAAAGGCCGCGTAGTTCGTGTCCGAAAGAGTAGGCCACTTCCACCTTGTTCACACATCCAGCGCCGATGAGGAGGTCAATGTCGTGCACGGCCGTCTTGCCGGCCATGATCAGGTCACGCCTGCGTTGGCGGATGATCTCGTAGATCAGGGCCATGGGGATGCGGATATGGCCAAATCCACCGCAGGCGATGAAGTCCCCGTCGTGGATGAAGCGCTCCACCGCCTCCTGTACGGTCATCTGCTTGTCTTTCAGCGCGCGGGACTTGTTCTCCCGCACCCAGCGGCGGTGTTCGTCTGGGTCGTGCCAGCCGATCAGTTCACCTTGGCCTGCTTGCAGTATGTTCATCGTTTTACTCTTCCCTCGACCCATCCCGCAACAAGTTGCGGACTCCAGAGCGACACTGGAGACTGACGGGGCGGCGGGCTTCGGCCAGGCTCCGCCCACAGGCCCGCCGCCCCATCCACTATGCCAAACGCACGTGAAAACCTGTCATTCATTAGCCGTCAACTGCTAGATGCTAACGGCTGACTGCTAACGGCTTTCGTGTTATGCCGGCTTGAAGTACGTGATGTCCAGGATGCTTCCTTTCCGCTCTGCTTTCTCCTTGAAAATGGCCTCGACAGGCATCCCGATGCAGACTCGGTCGGGCTCGACCTCACCCAGGTAGTGCACCAGGCCGCCGTCTGTGCCGTCCAGGTGCACAAAGGCCATGATACGGGGTTCCGGCAGATAGTTGCCGTCCAGGTCTACGTGGACGATGGTAAAGGTGTACACCCGGCCCGTGGTCGGTGCCTCTACCCACTCTTCCAGGTGGGCGAAGCACTGCTCGCAGTAGAGGCGCGGCGGAATGTAGGTGATGCCGCAGGTTGGGCAGATGGTGCCCAGGAATTTGCCGTTGTCCTTGATCTCGCGGAAGAACTTTTCTCCGGCGATGCCGACGGTGTACCGGCCCTGGGTAGGCATGTCTCCTTCCCAGGCTCTTACTTGCTCAAGTTTGGTAATCCTTTCTAACAGAGCCATTGTGCCTCCTTGGGTTTGTAGATTCGGTATTTGGTATTCGGTATTCGTAGATTCGGGGTGCGTGGACTTGGCCCACGAGTTTACGAGCCACGAGTCACGAGTCTACGAATCTACGAGTTTACGAATTTACGAATCTACGGTTCACGAACTACAGTGGCTTGAAATACACAATGTCGGTTATGGCACCGGTGCGTTCCTCTACCGGTTTCCACACCGCCTGCACTCGCATGCCGATCTTGAACTCCTGCGGGTCCACCTCGCCCAGCATGTGCATGATGCCCATCCCAGGCGAAGCGCCGTCTATCTCGATGACGGCCGGGAGTTGTGGCTCTTCCAGCCGGATCATGTCCCAGGTGACGTAACACAGGGAGAAGGTGATGATGGTGCCGGTGTCCTGGAGGTCTACCCAGCGGTCGGTAGCGCAGAAGCACTGTTCGCAGACCATGCGGGGTGGGATCATCACCCGGCGGCACTCGGGGCAACTGCGCCCGACCAGTTTGCCGGCCTTCAGTCCTTGCAGATAGCCGCCGATGGCTACGCCTGCGTCCCAGGCGTAGCGCGTGTTGGGATCCCAGGTCTCGAAAAGGACGCGGCCTTCCTCAAAGTCCTTTCTGCGAAGGTATACGCTGTCATATACGTGCTCTTTCATCTCATTCCTCCTAGATTCCCATCACGACCACAGTGCCGACCTGCATCAGGTCGCCCCAGGCCTGGGCCAGCCCGCGCTTGGGGTTGCCGGGCACCTGGCGGGCGCCCGCCTCCCCCCGCAACTGCCAGAAGATCTCCGCCACCTTCATCAGGCCGGCGGCGGCGATGGGATTCCCCACGCCCAGCAGTCCCCCGGAGGGACACACGGGCAGGTCGCCGTCTCGTTGAGTGACCCCTGCTGCGGTGGCCTCCGGCGCCTTCCCCTTGTCGAACAGCATCAACCCTTCCAGGTGGTGCAGTTCCTTGTAGTCGAAGGGGTCGTAGGGCTCGGCGATGTGGATCTGCTGGCGCGGCTCGGTGATACCGGCCATCTCGTAGGCCATCCGCGCCGCCTCCTCGACGTAGATAGGGTAGGAGAGGTCGCGGTTGGTCCAGTAGGCGGTATCGAGGTTCCAACCCACTCCCTCGATCCAGACCGGTTTGTTCGTCACGCGGCGGGCGACGTGATTAGCGCACATCACCAGGGCGACGGCGCCGTCGCTGATGGGGCTCACGTCCCCGCGCTGTACCGGCCAGGCCATGACCTCGGTGTTCAAGATATCCTCGACGGTGATGTTCGGGTCGCCCAGCAGTGCGGCGGGATGATCGGCGGCGTTTCGCTTGTTCTTGACCGCGACGGTGGCGATGTCCCGCTTATCGAGCCCGTAGCGGCTCATATAGGCGTTCATCTCCAGCGCGAAGATCCATAGCAGGTTGGGCCACAGTGGCCGCTCGGTAGTATGGTCGAAGATGGTGAGGAAAGCCCCCTGTGGGTGGGGCTGGCAGGAGGACATTTTTTCCTCGCAGACGACCAGGACGGTGTCGAAGAGGCCGCTGGCGATGTGGTACCAACCCTGTATGGGGGCGAAGACGCCCGTGCCTCCACCGACGTAGCCGCGCATGACCGGCTTGCCCCAGGCCCCGCAGCCGTCGGAGAGGTACTCGCCCTTCATGTGCACGCCGTCAAAGGCGTCGGGCGCGGTGCCGATTACCACCGCATCTATGTCGTCCAGCGTCATTTCACAGGATGCCAGCGCCAGGTGGGCGGCCTCCCAGGCCAGTTCCTTGGCTGTCTCTTGGGCGCGGCGGACGAACTTGGTCATCCCCGCGCCGACGATTGCAACGCGATTTCCACTCATTGTTCGCCTCCTAGTTACTCAGGATCACGGCCGCGCCGCTAGTGGTGGGCACGCCGCGCCAGCCGAAGGCCAGCCCGACCTCGGCGTCTTCGATCTGCCGCTGCCCGGCCTCGCCGCGCAGTTGCAGTACCACCTCCAGCGTGCGAGCCAGCCCGGTGGCATCGAGCAGGTGACCCTCACCCAGCGCGCCGCCGGAGGAATTGACCGGGAACTCGCCGGAGAGTTCTGTGCCCCCGGCAGCGGTCCATTCACCGGCAGCGCCCGGCGGACATAGCCCCAGTGCCTCCAGGTGTTGCAGTTCCTTGTAGGCGAAGGTGTCGTCCACCTCGGCAAAGTCTATCTCCGCTCGTGGGCTCTTGATGCCGGCGGTACGGTAGGCCATCTGAGCCGCGTTGTGGGCATAGCGGGCCTCGCCCCAGGGGCGGCTCTCCATCCAGAAGGTGTCGTTGGCCCACCCCACGCCACGCACCCAGACGGGGGTGTCGGTGAGGGCGCGGGCGGTCTCGCCAGAGGCGAGCACGAAGACGATGGCTCCGTCGCTGTGGCCGGCGCACTCCAGCCGGGTCAGTGGTTCGGCCACCGGCTCGGAGGCCAGCACGTCATCTGCGGAGACGTGCGCCCCGTATCCGGCCAGTGGGTTGAGCAGTGCGTTGTTACGGTTCTTGGCAGCCACGCAGGCGCACTCCCGATGGGTCGTGCCGGTCTCGGCCAGGTAGCGCATCATCTCCATCCCCGCCACGTAGTAGGGATGGGCGGCCAGGGGCCGGTTGAAGACCGGGTCGAAGGCGAAGGCCATGACGTAGGGCAAGGTGATGATGTTGGAGGCCTTGCTGTGTCCCTCGACGACGACGACGTTGAACTTCCCGGTGAGAATCTGCATCACAGCCGCCGCCAGGCCGTGGATGCCCTCGCCGGCGATGGTCTGGACGGGACGATGCAGCGCGCCCAGTTGGTCGGGCACGTACTCGTCGAAAATACTGGTGCCCTCGTTGTAGTCCTCGGCGACGGTGACGAAACTGTCTACGTCCCGGCGGGGGTTAATCCCAGCCTCCTTGTATGCCTGTGCTGCGGCCTCGTACATCAGTTCCTTGTACGACAGGTCGGGCGTGATGGAGCGAAAGCCGCTCCAGCCCGCCCCCACGATGGCAACTTCTCTGATCATACTCTGTGCCTCCTTGCTTAATGCTTATTGCGTATTGCGTGAGAGAGTCTACGATTCTCCTTGAGCAAATTCGTTGCTGGTCACCTCCTTGTCTGATTTTTCCTCCACTCATCCTCCCGCAGGTTCCGAACCTGCGGGAGGATGGAATGCTCTGTCAAAGAATGAGATCACTGCGCTGTTTTGCGGGGACAGGTACCAGGCCCGGAGCGTCAGCCCGTCGTGGCTGAGGTAGGCGATTTCCTGTGCGTCCTCGATGCCCACATCGGCTGGGGTGATTCCCGTCTCCACGCATCCGGGGTGGGTGAGGGCGTGGGCATATAAGGCGCTGGTCAGCACCATACATCCGACGATGCCCCCCACCAGCCCGACGGCGAGAGCCACGACTGCCAGTCTTATCAGGCGTAGCCAGTATCGGCGGTCCTGCTGCATAAGGTTTATTGTATACCAAATGAGGTAAAATGAAAAGGCCACCGTCTCCTTGCACAATTTCTCCAGATGGGTATACTAGCGTAACGGTTGCGCAACCAGGAGCGAGATGTTTCCTGGGGCGCGAAAACTGAACTTTGACAACTGAAACAAGACAAACTCTCACTGTGCTGGTATGATACTAATCACAAACCAAC
>JAUWOI010000110.1 GCA_030612185.1 Anaerolineae bacterium | reverse complement strand
CCAGCCCCTCTACCTCAAGGCCGAGTACCTCAACCCTACAGGCTCCTTCAAAGATCGGGGTGCGGCTGTGTTGGTCACGGCGCTGAAAGCAGCAAGCGTGGAGGAGGTTGTTGAGGATTCCTCAGGCAACGCCGGTGCTGCGTTAGCAGCCTACGCCGGCCGCGCGGGTCTCCACGCCACCATCTACGTGCCCGCTCACGCCTCACCGGTCAAGCAGGCGCAGATTGTGGCCTACGGCGCGGAAGTTGTGCCGGTGCCCGGCTCCCGCAGCGAGGCCGCTTGTGCCGTGCGCCGGGCTGCTGGAGAGGGCGCTGTTTACGCGAGCCACGTCTACAGCCCCATCGTGCAACAGGGGATGAAGACTATCGCCTTTGAACTGTGGGAGCAGTTAGGCGGTCGCGCACCAGAAAGCGTCGTGCTGCCGCTGGGTCATGGGTCGCTGTTGCTCGGGTTGCATCGCGGCTTTGGCGAACTGCTGGCGGCGGGGCTCATCAAACACCTTCCGCGTCTCTTTGGCGTACAGGCGCAACCGTGTGCACCACTGGCACGCGCCTGGGATCGCGGCGCCGCCGACGTGGGGCCAGGCGAGGAGCGGGGGACCGGCGCGGAGGGTGTGCGCATCGCCGCGCCGCCCTGGGGCCGGGCGGTGCTGGCCGCCGTGCGCGCAAGCGATGGCGTGGTGCTGGCCCTGCGAGATGAGGAAACTCTGGCTGCACAGAGGAAACTGGCTCAGCGGGGGTTCTACGTCGAGCCGACCTCCGCGCTGGCTGTAGCGGCGTTGGATCATCTGCGCGACCGGTTGGGCGATGTACCGGTCGTTGTGCTGACCGGGAGTGGGTTCAAGAGCCCACCGCTGATGGCTGACTGGCAACAACGAAAAGTCGCCGCCTTCGCCCGTCGCCACAATCTCCTGCACGACCCGGCCACCCACGTGCTCGACTTGGTCTCCGAGATCGGCGAGGTAGCAAAAGAGGTGCTGCTGGCAACAGACTACGGGCAGCGAGCGCCGCAGTTTCGTCCCCAACTGGCGGGCGAACTTGGAGACGCGCTCTACAGCCTGCTGGCGCTGGCCGAAGCCTGCGGTGTGGATGCTGATGACGCGCTCGACGCAGCTCTGGAGAAGTACGAACGCCGGTTGACAGAACGAGGAGAAGCGGGGTCGAAATGAACGACAGTCCAACCTCCAACCTCCAACTTCCAACCTCCAACCTGGTCTCCTTCCAGGAGCGTATCGGGTATCGCTTTCACGACCCGAATCTCCTTCTTCACGCTCTCACCCATTCCTCCTACGTCAACGAGCATCCAGGGGACGCGATAGGTGACAACCAGCGCCTCGAATTTTTGGGCGACGCGGTGCTCGACTTCGTCGCCGGAGCGTGGGTCTACCGTCACTACCCCGATTTTGATGAGGGACGGATGACCCGCCTGCGGGCGGCTCTGGTGCGCACAGAGATGCTGGCGCGGTTGGCCAGGCAGGTGGGGATCGGGCAGGCATTGCGACTAGGTCACGGGGAGGAGGAGGCCGGGGGGCGGGAGCGAGACGCCAATCTGTGTGATACCTTTGAGGCCGTCGTGGGGGCACTCTACCTCGACGGCGGGATGGCGGCCTCCGAAACCTTCATTGAGCCACTCATTAAGCCAGTGGCCGAGGCAACGCTGGCGGCAGAGGCGGACTGGGATGCCAAGAGCCGCCTCCAGGAGTGGAGCCAGGCCGAACGGGGTGTCACGCCTCGCTATCGCATCGTCGCCGAAAAAGGGCCTGACCATGCCAAGACCTTCGTGGCGGAGGTTCTCCTGGGCAAAGAGGTGGCGGGCCAGGGGATGGGGCGCAGTAAACAATCTGCGGAGCAAGCGGCGGCTCAGGCGGCGTGGGAGTCCCTCATTGGTTTTTGACAACTGTGGGTACTTGTGCTATGCTATAGTCAGCAATGATGTGTTGGCGGAAACTATCCCTGGAGGTATGAACCGACTGAGTGTTTGAGATGAACTTTCCCCCGACCGCCTTTCCAAGAGCGCCGGTACGGGCAGAGGATTTGCGATACACAGTAGACTGTGTCCGCAAGGGCCAGTGTTGCTTATTGGTGGGTCCAAGCAACGTAGGAAAGTCGCTACTCTTGAAGTCCCTACTGACGGAAGACGTGTGCCGGTGGTGTGCGCAGAAGGGGACTCGCCCACCGATCGTGGTTTTCGTAGACTGTCTCGAGGCTGGTGACAGCGAGCAGGCCTTCTACGAGTTACTTCTCCGCTGCGTTCTGGAAGCGTTAGAGGATTCGAATACACCTGAACCTACTGTGACCACGCTCAGGACTCTGTACGGTGCGGTGATGAACGACATCACCGATGTTGCACTCCGATCCCTTTTCGCCAGAAGTATGCGCGAGTTGATGCGGGAGACACGGACTGCACTGATTGTTATCCTGGATGAGTTCGACGATATCTTCCGCGCCCTGGCCCCCTGGCCCTTTCGCCAGTTTCGGGTTCTCAGAGATACATATGGCGGCCGGTTATGCTACGTAGTGGCGACGTCCCGCCGCTTAGAACGGCTGCGCTCAGATTCGGCCACGTATGAGTTTCGCGAGTTGTTTCAAACATACACACGAATGCTCTACCCGTTGCACACGGCGGATGCCAAACACTTTGTCACGTACTTGGCCGGGAAACAGGGTCACTCTCCCAGGCAGGAGCGCGCCGCTTTGGTTATTGAGCTCTCCGGTGGTCACCCGGGGCTGGCGGAGCATATCTACAATCTTCTCTGCAGAGTCGATCCTGGCGCTGCTCCCCCACTGCAAACCGTGGTGGCCGAGTTAAGCGAGCAATGGCCGATCCAGCAAGAGTGCAAACGGTTATGGGACGAGATTGAAGAGGAGGAGCGCGATGGATTGCTGGCCCTGGCCCGGGATGGGGGGCTGGGACCTGGGGCGGCGGGGAGGCAGGGTCTGGAGGCCAAGGGTCTGGTTGTTGAACGGGAAGAAGGCAGTCTGATCGTCTTCAGTCCAGTCTTTGAGGCGTTTGTGCAGCAGGAACTGGGCAGGCAGCGGGAAACTACATGCCATGGACCGCGGTACGACAGGGAGACAAGACAAATCTGGCTGGATGGAAAGGACAGGACGCGAGAACTTGGTGGGGATCAGTATGCGCTACTTGTGTTCTTGTGCCAGCATCCAGGCAGGGTCTGCACGAAGGACGAGATTGCCGAGGCGGTATGGGGCCAGTCAGAGGAGGGCATCACAGATGCCCAGATCTATCAACTCGTCAAGCGAGTGCGGAAGAAAATCGAGCCCGAACCGCTCAACCCCCGCTACATTGTGACAGTTAGAGGGCAGGGGTATCGGCTTGAGAGACCCTAGAATTGAGGCATACTTCGAACGTGTGTTTGTGAGCAGTATATGTATGAGCAGGCACATGCCGCCTATTCGCTCCGAGGAGAGGCATCAAGCCGCTCCTCAGTTTTTGTGCCATTCCAACGCCCAGCGTTAGATAATCATTTCAGTGGCGTTGTCGGAACGTTCAGCAGGATGTGAGGTAGTATGGTAAACTATAAGCATAATATCGGATGTGGCGTTATCTGCGACGCCCAGGACGAGAGGAGGACAGACATGCTTGCGGAAATGATCAATATTAGTTTGGGAGTGGTAGTTATCGTGTTGCTGGTTGCCTTCATCGTGGGATTGATGGCCGGTGTGTCTATGGCCGCTCGCAGCTGATCAGTGCAGTATACGGAGATGGTCGAAATTGGCTTCCTGTGTCAGACCTCCGAGGTTTTAGGCAATCGATGTGTCAAAGAACCGTATGTCGAGGGCAAAGTGCCGACCGTTTTGTTGCGCGGCGTGAAACCTCGGAGGTCTTTCGGACGGGTAGTCACTGATAATCACCAGAAGGCTTGACAAATCCACTATGTCGTGATACGATGACCGGTGGGTTTTAACAAATGTTTAACATTCTTTCGACGCTACGTGCACCCAAGTGTGTTACGATAGCATATGGATATTCACTGTCTTGTACGGCAGTGAGTGTCTGTCGCAGGGTCTTGGTACCACTTGAAAGAGGAGAGGAAATTATGCCGCCTATTCGCAAAAATGAGAGTGTGGGCCCGTATCGTACCATCCAGCGCTTTCCGACATTACACAAGGACGACCTCGTTGAAGCCTGGCTCTCGCAACCCCCCGATGAGCGAGAAGAGGTAGTTCTCAATATCCTGAGAATCCCCTCCGATGGCCTCGATGAAAAACATAGACGTGCCTATAAAGCCTTGGAGAACGAGGTCAAAATCCTCAAGGGAGCGCGACACTTGAACATCGTCAGGATCTACCCCCTCAATTCTGAAGTGGTAGATCCCCTGGGAGAAGGCTATCTCTCCAAAGTCAGGATCCAGGATGAGACCTGGTGGCTCTGGGCCATGGAGCAGCTGGAGGGTGGTTCGCTGGCCAGCATGATCGAGCGGCTGGGAAGGTTGTCCCTGCAAGAGGCGGCCGAAGTCACCTATCAGATCGCAATGGCGTTGGATTACATTCACTCCAAGGGCATCGTGCATCTGAATGTCTGTCCCCAGAATGTCTTTTTCCGACATCCTCTGCCGGACCCGAATCCAAGGGTGGAACTGGTGCTGGCGGGCTTCGCGAGCGCCGCAGAAGCAGATCAGGAGATAGTTGACGAACGGGTGGCAGAAGTAGAGTTCAAATCTTATGTGCCCCCCGAACGCATCAAATCAGGCAAAGTCAGTTCCGATCAGTCACTCGATAACCGACCTCAGGACATCTATTCGCTTGGGGTTCTGTTCTATCACATGCTTGCTGGTGTTCCCCCTTTCACCGGCAGCGACGAGGACATAAGAAGAGCGATCATCGGATCCGTCCCTCCTCCACTGCCACGCCTCGGCGTCCCGGCCAAAATTGGGGACCTGATCTTCCAGGCTCTGCGAAAGGACCCTGTAGGGAGACCTTCGCTGGAGCACTTGTTGGTCAGCCTCGATAAGAATGTACCTCCTCCGCGGGCACCAGAATTTCGAGAAGATGCCCGCAGGAGGGTTCCTGCTGAAGGCGCACCTGCCGGTGTGGAGGGCGTACTCCCGCCTGCTCCTGCCCCATCGTTTTCCGAGAGATTCAAGGCCCGTTGGTCGGGTATTTTTAGAAAAACCCTTCTGGCTCCCAAGTCACTTGAGCCGGAGGACAAAGCGACTCTCGCGGGGCCCGTGACCTTCACTTGGGAGTGGAAGGGAGAACTGAAGGACAACAGGGCTTTTGAGTTGAGAATATGGAAAGAAGGTGGGCCTCACGATAGTGTCGGGGAACTCCCGATAGAGCCTGGCCTGGAGATTGATTTGGACGTCCTTGTGCCTGATCTTCCAGGGGAAGGGGACGAATGCTTCTGGAACGTGGCCGTCGTCCAGATAAGTCCCTATCGGACGCTCAGCAAAGAAGCAAAACCTCGCAGTTTTGTCTATGGTGAGCTATCGGGACAGGAGGAGATGGGCGAGGGGACAGAGGAGATGGCCGATGTTGAGACGAACGAGGGGAATTGAAATATGCTGACTAAGATGGGGCCGCTTCTTTCTGGGCGAGATGAAGAGATACTACGAGAGCAGATCGTCGCTGGGAATTGTGTGTTATTTATCGGCCCTGACATAGGCTCTGATACCGCAATGGTGTTGCCCGGCAGGGCGATGTTGGCGCGGGAGTTGGTAAGTTACCGGGGATGGGACTCCTCGAGCGGTCTGTCTTTTCCCTGGGCCGCTCAATACTACGAACTGAAGCATGGGAGGTCCTCGCTGATCTCTCTCATAGAGGAGAAGATAAGAAGGGTGAAGGAACCTCCGGCTTGTTATCGGACTATCGCGACATTGCCTTTCCGGTTGATCCTGACTACTAACTACGACACGTTGCTTGAAAAAGCCCTCGACGAAGAAGGGGTCGCTTATCAGAAGATCCTCGGCATCTACGACCTTAAACATGGGATGCTAGATCGGGTGCGACTGGTCAAGCTATATGGCTGTATCACAGAACGGGACAAGATGGTTGTCACTGAGGAGGATCAGTTCGCGTTTTTCGACAGATGGCCTCGTGTCCTGGATACTCTGAGCAGCGGGTTTTCTGGCAAGACCCTGCTCTTCATTGGGTGCGATCTGGCGCATCGTGATTTCCGGCATGTGTATCACTATCTTGCTCCTCAGTTCAGCCAGGCTGCACAATCTGCGTACTTCACTCAAAGGGGGGCATCTGACACGCTGGTGCGCTATTGGGCAGCCAAGGGCCTCACTGTGATTGAGGCGCAAGCAACGGGGCTTTTGAAGAGGGCGACAGGGTTCAGCGAGGTCAGGGAGGTCGTGAAGGTCACGGAGGTTACGGAGGTCGCGAAGGTCATGGAGGTCACGGAAGTCAGGGAGGCAAGGGAGACGGTTTCCAGCCTCGCTTTCGAGCCTCTGGCGCTAGAAGTGGCCCAATTGAGTGAGATAGGACGTGGCCATCGCGTCAATCAGGATTGCGTAGAGGCTTACGTGCCGTCGGACCCCCGGAAGAATCAGCGAGGGAGTCTGTTTGTTGTGGCCGATGGGATGGGAGGACATAGTGCCGGAGACACAGCCAGCCACTTGGCGGTGGCTGAGATCGTTGGAGGGTATTGTGCCAATGGTAATGGTGTGGAGGATGTCTCCGCCAGACTGACTCGCGTCATTGAAGCAGCCAATAAGGTAATCTATCAGCAAGCCAGGGGGAATCATACTCAGTCGGATATGGGTACCACAGTGGTGGCTGCGCTGGTGCGGGGGCAGGAACTACACGTGGCAAACGTGGGTGACAGCCGAGCCTATCTGATCCGTGGTGGGGAGATTGGCCAGATTACACAGGATCATTCCTGGGTGGCAGAACAGGTCCGAGCGGGCGGGATGGCCCCTGAGGAGGCCGAAAATCATCCCCAGAGCAATCTTCTCACCCGTGTACTGGGCCTTAATGGCCAGGTTGAAGTGGACCTTTTCCAGAGGAAGTTGGAAGCGGGAGATATCATCGTCTTGTGCTCTGACGGCTTGACGGGATGTGTCAAGGACGATGAGATCAAAGAGGTGGTCAGTGAATGTTCCCCCACATCGGCTGTGGAGCAACTGGTCGAATGGGCCATTGATGGGGGAAGTACGGACGACATCAGCGTTGTCGTTATCAAGGTGAGTTAGGGAGCCATCTCAAGACCTGACAGGTTTTTGCAACCGTTTTCCGAGACAAGTACACTTGTGAATGGACAGATTCTTTGACACAAAAGTTCTCTCGGAAACCTGTCAGGTCTGGCTTAAGTAGTAACGTTTCAGTTTGATTTAGGACGATATAAGGGAGGTTTTCTCTATGTTCAGGAAATTGTGCGGCATAGTCGGCGGTCTGATGGTTTGCTTCACTTTGTTGTTTGTCTGGGTGGCGCCATCAGCCCTGTCGCAGTCCAATATAGCCAGGGTCACCATCACCGATATCGTAGCCGAAGAAGACGGGCCAGGCGAACATCCCTTAATAACGACTTACGTGTCCGTACTGGACAATGAGGGACAGCACGTGTCAGGCTTGGGAGCACGCGATTTCTCGGTCGAGGAGTTTACCGAAGCGGTTTCTGAGATTTCGGTCTCACCGGAAAGGCAGGGCGTGGCGGTTGAGCTGGTGGTTGATGTAAGTGGCAGCATGGAAGGTCGCGGAATGTCGGGTGGCGACAAACTGGACGATGTCCAGGATGCTACGGGACGATTCATGGAAGGCCTGCGTGCAGAGGATATGGCGGGCGTCTTCACTTTCTGCAAAGAGGTCGAGCAGGTGCGACCTCTGACATCCGCTCGGACGGGCGTGGGCAGGGGGATTGAGTTCGAAGTACCGACCGATCCTGCGCTACAGTACACTTGCCTTTATGATGCCATGTGGGAAGCGATCGAGGACCTGACTGGTGGCGAAGAGGAACGGGGAGATGAGTTCGCTCGTATGAAAAAGGCCATCTTTATCTTCTCAGATGGGTTGGATAGTGGCCTCAGTGCCTGCAGGTACGAACTCGCCGATGTGAAGAGATTGCTCATAGCCAGAGACCCCAAGGGCAAGATCTCGGTCTATGCTGTTGGTGTGGGTCCCGAGGAAGGGGACAATTTTAGAGACTTGATGAACCTGGCCGATATCACAGAGGGTGAGTTCTTTCACTACTTCGGCGAGAGAGAGGATGCACAAAGGGATCTGAACGGTGCGTTTGAGCGCTTCCTCACTCAGGGGGAGCAATACGTCATTCGCTATGGCACAGAGGCGTGTGCTGATCAAGTGACGCTCCGCGTTACGGTCGGCGGGCGAGCGGACGAAGATGAGGTCCAGATACCGCCTGTTGACCCCATTATCAGGCTGAGCAGCGTGGAACCGGGCCAGAGCGTGGAACCGGGCCAGACAGTCTCGGGGATCCTGGAGTTGAAGCCCGAATTCGTGCTCGCCCAGTGTCCCATCAGGGAGGTGACCTACTATGTCAATGGAGAAAAAGCGGGGACTTTTGCCTCCCCCTTCACCTGGAAGTGGGATACCTCGAGTCTGCCTGACAATCCAAACGTCGGGCCGGTGGAAGTGGGCAACGGCTTGATCGAGAACGTTACTGTGCGAGTGGAGGCTGTTGATCAGAAAGGTTACTCCGCGGAAGACGAGGTCTCTGGTATTGTGGTAGAGATCCCGCATCCCGAAGTCGAGATCGTTGAGCCCAGTTTCAGTGTCTTCATCGATCGCTGGGTAGGGTGGCGGACCGAGTGTGAGGACGCCGAACCGCTGGAACTGTCTGTCAGGGTCAATGTGACCCACTCCAATCGGGCGCGGCAGATCGAGGGGGTGCGGTATCATCTGGATGGTCAGGAGGATTCGTTCCAGCAATTGCCTGCCCAGTATGCCCTGGATATCTCGTCTGTGGGGTGTGAGGCCATCGATACAGAGACAGAGATTGATACAGAGACAGAGCAGATTCTCACAGTGGAGGTGACGGACGATCTTGGCTTGTCCGGCAAGGCAGAGATCCCACTGACAGTCAGTGTGCATATTGAGACCTTTTGGGAGGCGGTAGGTCGTTTCTTCAGGAATCAGGTCGGCCTGATTCCAGCGTGGCTCTCGCTTGTTCTTGTCATCGCCTTGGGTGCGTACGTGCTGGTGGTAGGTCCCAGGCAAGCGGTGGAGACGGTTACTGTAGGCCTCAGAAAGGTCACGGAATTCCTGGGTATAGCCACCAAGGGGACGCGGCTCGTTTTGATTGAGGATGGTAAGGATGGGAGGCCCTATGCAGTGTATGACGTGACGCACATGGGACGCGATGAGACTAAGGTGGACATCGCATTCGACCACGCGCGGATATCTCGCCTGCATGCGACGCTGGTAAAAGAGGACGAGGATTTCGTGCTCTACGATCAAGGCAGCAAGAATGGCACCTGGGTCAATGAACGGAGAGTGCCATTCAAAGGGCACCGGGTCTTGGAGAACGGCGACATCGTTGACCTGGGGCAGGGAGGCATCCGGCTGCGCTTCGAAAGGGAAGGTGGGAACGAGAAGGAAGGTACAGATAAGTGAGGGGTGAGACAGACTTGTCCAGTAAGTTAAGTAAGGAGGATGTGTTATGTTGGATATAAGAGCAGGCAGTAGAGTAGGGCCCTATAAGATCATAGCGCCTCTGGAAGAAGCAGCCAGAGCAGGTATGTCCACACTGTTTCTAGCCCAACTGGCGCAGGTGGACGTGGCTTCTCAGTTTGTGATCGTCAAGATCGTTCCGGTGGAAGAGGAGGGCGGCGAAGGGCATGGGATATTGGCGCTCAACGCTTTGCGGAAGGAAGTCGAGATACTCCAGAAACTTCGCCATCCCGGCATCGTCAAGATCTACCCCATTCCCTCCCCAGACGGGCGAAGAGAGCACTACATCTCGAGGGCTGCAAACGTGCCCGGCAAGCCGTGGTTCTGCGCCATGGAGCATCTGGGAGGGGGGTCACTGGAAACCCGCCTGCGGGAACTGACGGTTCTTCCCCTCGAGGAAGCGGTGGAGATCGCCTACCAGATCGGGTCGGCAATGGACTATATGCACGCTAGAGGATACGTGCACTGGGATGTCAAGCCGGACAACATATTGTTCCGGCATGCTCTGTCTGACAACGGCGCGATAGAGGCGGTGTTGGCTGACTTCGGCATCGCCAGGAGCACCCACGAGCCCGCGGTGGTGGCCGGCAGCGTACCCTACATGTCC
>JAUWOI010000286.1 GCA_030612185.1 Anaerolineae bacterium | reverse complement strand
GCCCGCTCGGCCGCCCCAGCGGCCGCGCCGGGGGGCGCTGGGGGGGGGTGGGCGGGACCAACTGGGACGACCACACGACCGAGACCACCATCCGCCTGGCCGACCGTTCGGCTGAGCCCTCACGGCGAAGCCTGGGCCTGCCACCGGGCCGCTATCACGTCTACCGCTACTGGCGCCGCCGTTACCTGGGGGTGGCCGACGAGACCGTCACCATCCGCCGCCCCCAGCCGCACGAGCCGGCGGTGCTGCTGTTCCAGCCTGTGTCCGACCGGCCCGACCTGCTGACGACGACGGTCCACGTTTGCCAAGGGGCGGTGGAGGTGGCAAGTCTGCAAGTTGCAAGTTTGCAAGTGGCAAGTTTGCAGGATGCAAGTTTGCAGGTGGCAAGTTTGCAAGTGGCAGGTTTGCAAGTGGCAGGTTCGCAAGTGGCAGGTGAGGAGCGGGGTGCTGTTGTGTCTGTAGTGCTGGAGAAGCGGGGGGTGCAGTTTGGGGAGGTGCTGTTTACGGTGCCGGAGGGGTGGCGGGCGGTGGAGGCGCGGGTGGATGGGGTCAAGCGGGCTCTGGTGCAGGTTGCTTCGGGGGTGGTGGGCCTGGGGCTGACGTTGGCAGGGAGGGCGGAGGTGAAAGTGCATTTTGAGGAGAAGAAATGACGCTACAGGTAAAGAACACGCTGACTCACCGTTTGGAGCCTTTCGAGACCATCGAGGCCAAAGTCGTCAAGATGTACGTCTGTGGCCCGACCGTCTACGACAAGGCCCACATCGGCCACGCCATGTCGGCCATCGTTTTCGACGTCATCCGGCGCTACCTGGAGCACCGGGGCTACCGGGTGATCCACGTGATGAACTTTACCGACGTGGACGACAAGATCATCGTCCGGGCCAACGATCTGGGCCTGGAACCGCTCGACCTGGCGCAGCGCTATATCGCCGAGTGGTTCGAGCACGTGCTGGCGCTGAATCTCTTGCCCGCCCATCACTATCCCCGGGTCAGCCAGGTCATGCCACAGGTGATCGGATTCGTCCAGGTGCTCATTGAGAAGGACTATGCCTACGTGGTGGAGGGCGACGTGTACTACCGGGTGCGCAAGTTCGCCGGCTACGGCAATCTCTCCGGCCGCAGCCTGGACGAAGCGCAGGCGGGCGCCCGCGTGGCCGTGGACGAGCGCAAGGAGGATCCGCTCGACTTTGCTCTCTGGAAGGCGGCCAAGCCGGGGGAGCCGTTCTGGGAGACCCCCTGGGGACGAGGGCGGCCCGGCTGGCATATCGAGTGCTCAGCGATGGCCGTCCACTACCTGGGGGAGCAGATTGACGTCCACGGCGGCGGCAGCGACCTTGTCTTTCCCCACCACGAGAACGAGATCGCCCAGTCGGAGGCGTACACGGGCAAAAAGCCCTTTGCCCGCTACTGGCTGCACAACGGGATGCTGCAACTGCGCGGCGAAAAGATGTCCAAATCGCTGGGCAACCTGGTGACCATCGAGGGCTTTCTGACCGAGCACGAGGCCGACGTGCTGCGCTTGATCGTGCTCTCCTCTCACTACGGCAAGCCGCTGGGGTACGACGACGAGGTGGTGGTGGAGGCGGAGCGAGCGCTGCGCCGCTTGCGTGGTGGCTTGCGGCCTCCCGTGGGCACCCTCACCGAGGGTGATGCGGTGGAGGGCTTGAAGGCGCAGGTCGCTGCTGCCAGAGAAGGCTACCACGCGGCGATGGATGACGACTTAAACACGGCCGGGGCGCTGGGGCACGTCTTCACCCTGGTGCGGGCGATCAACGCGGCGCGGGATGCGGGCGTCAGCGGTGAGCCTTTTGCCGAGGCCCAGGCCGCCCTGCGCGAGCTGACCACGGTGCTGGGGCTGGAACTGCGGGCGGAGGGCGGGAAGAACGCCGAGGCGGCTCCCTTCATCGAGGCGCTGGTCGAGGTGCGCGAGATGCTGCGCCAGGAGAAGCAGTGGGCACTGGCTGACGGTATCCGCGACCGCTTGGCCGGTCTGGGCGTGGCGCTGGAGGACGGGCCGCAGGGGACCGAGTGGCGCTGGGGCTAAAAAAATCATATTCAGGAGGCGGTAGTGGCAATGCAAGAGGTATCGTTTCTATCCGAGGGCGACCGGCTGGCTGCGGCGCTCTTTTTGCCGGAGCAAACGCCCGCTCCGGCGGTCATCTTTGCTCACGGCGTATTCGAGTTCAAGGAGGATTTCTTCGACTACGCCGGGCGGCTGGCCGAGGCCGGCCTGGCGGCGCTGGCGCTGGACATGCGCGGGCACGGCGCGAGCGAGGGCAACCGTTACAGTTGCGACAAGGAGCAGTGGACCGCCGACGTGGTGGGGGCGATGGCCTATCTGGAGACGCGGCCCGAGGTGGAGCGGGGACGCTTCGGGCTGGTGGGGCTCAGTTCGGGTGGCACGGCGGTTTTACGCGCCGCTGCCCGGGCCGACCCACGGGTGAGGGCGCTGGTGACGCTGGCGGCGTCCTTCCAGACCAACCTGTCGCTGCTGGAGCGCGCTATTTTCGTGACCCTGCGCGCGGCGGGGGTGGTCAAACGCGCGCTCACCGGCAGCGACCTGCGGGTCAGTCTGGTCAGCATCGCCAATACGATGGTCACGGCCGAGGACCCGGCGGTGGACGAGCATTTCCACACCGCGCCCCGACTCGTGGACGGGTTCGAGCACGTCCCCTTTCCCGGCGTGTGGAACGGCTTCGTCGTGGACATCCGGGACGAACTGGGGCGCGTGCAGGCCCCCACGCTCGTGATCCACGGTGCTCAAGACCAGATGGAGCCCGTCGCCGGCGCGCATGTACTGTACGAGACGTTGACGTGTGAGAAGGAGTTGCGCATCATCGAGGGCAGCGGGCATCTGCTCCATTTGGATTATAGGAAGGACGAGGTGTTCGCGCTGTTGTTGGGTTGGTTCCAGCGACACCTACAGGCGGATGTAGGTGCATCGCCGTGAAGACGGGGCTGACGACGGCGGGAGAGTCTGGGCGATACAGGGGGTTTGACAATGCCGGATAGAGACCGTATCAGTCAAGGCAGATTTGATAGAGAACTCGTGACTGTCCCAGTTACTTCGGCGCCTCGAGTTGTGCGCTGGTGGCCACTCATACTCGTCGCGCTTGGTCTCGTTCTGCTTACACCACGGGTTCTGGGTCTCAAGGAAGAACCGGTCTGGCTCTCGACGTTCAGTGACATTCTTGGGGCTATAGCAATTCTTGCTGGTTTTGTCGTATTTGCTCTCGCAGGCCGTGATGGAAGAGAATCTCGTCTAGTGGCGCTTGACCAGGTGCAACTGAGAACGGCGGACTTCCCTTTCCACATCGTACATTCGATCACGGAACTGACGAACATCCTGCTACCCGATCCAACTGGCGAAGTCCCGCTTCCCGACCGCGATGTGCCATACATTCCACGCGACCTTCCTGATTTGGACCGAGCTTTCCTAGAGAAGGGCCGTGTCCTGCTACGAGGTCGCTCCAAGACAGGAAAGACACGCGCTGTCATCGAGTTGCTGCGCGGGTACTGGAGGACTTCCCCAACCGTTCTTGTTCTCAAGCGCACCGCCGAACTTCGTGCGCCAACGTTTGTGCCAGACGATCTGCCACGTCGCAACCTCGTTATTCTCGCTGATGACCTACATGCCCACGCCTTGGCCTGCCGGAGGCGACGCACTTCCGTAGGTGTTGCCCTTTCTGACGTTGTTGATTTCTTTGTTCAGCACTGTGGCAATCAGTTGAGCGAAGTCCGGCTGATCGCAATCGTGCGCCGAGAGCCTGAGTGCTGGGAACAAATTGACTTCGATCCTGCTAAGTCTCCGTGGCCTGGGGTTGAACTGATAGATTTGGCTGATCTCTTAGTGGATGAGGCCCGACGTCTCGTCGTCGAACTCGGCGATATGTCCCCTCCGCTTGGGCTTGCGTCCGAGATTGCCGATGCTATTGCCCGCAGTAATGATGGCACCTTCTATCGTCTCATCCTGGCCTTCCGTGACTGGCGCAGTCAACCGAACAAGCGGGAGATTACCGCCCAGGATGTAGCCAGTCTACAAGCCGACCTTGCGAGTGCGTGGCGACACCGGCGGTCTGTCTTGTTTCAGCACAGACCGCAACTCTGCTATGTGTACGGCGCACTGGATTTGGCGCAGGTGGTTGGAATCCCTGCTCGACAGGATCTGATTGCTATCTTGGCACAATCTCTGCGTGGAGATTTGATTGTGCGCACCCACACTTGGACTGTGGAGGCGCAGAAGTGGGTGCAGATGCGGTTCCCCGGCCGTCACTGCCTGCGCAGAATAGCCACCAGAACCGGTCGAGCACTTGCGAGAGCAGTAGCTCGGGTTCAAGGCATGCTGCTCTGGTTGACACGACGTCTGCTGGGAGCTGGCCTCGGAGGTCCACGTCGTTGTTGCACCTGGGTCTGCTTGCTACGAATTACCCACTGGGTGAGTCTGATATTCGTTTCCCTAGGTGTGTCAGCTGCGGCCTGGGGGCCATTGTGGCTGTGGCTGTCATTGACGAGAGATCTCTTTCCATCACTACTATGGTTGACTCCTATGGTGCCAGTGCTGCTACTAGAGCTGGCATGGATCGGTATGTGGATGCTAGAGCAGATTGTGCTTGTGGACCGGATATCGCTCCGTCGGGTCGTACAGTATGTCGGTGACACAGAAATCCCCGTGGTGGAGAGTATTCTGGTGCCCTACGATTCACAGGTAGAAGGCGCTGCACAAGCGTTTTCGACCCAGGCATGGGTGCTCCAGTTGATGCAAGCGCGGGACTCAACTCTGAGGAATCGCTTTCTGTCCAGTGCTCTCCAGCGCTGGTTCCACAAAGCTGATTTTGGAGCTGTCGGCTGGGAGGTAGGTGTCTGTGTAGGCGAGCTCCTCATACGCTTGGGACTGAAGAGCCAGTCGGTCTACAGTACGTTGCGCAAGTGCTATCTTCGGCAAGACAGGCTTGATGAGGCCATTTCCACCTGCCAGCGCGCTATCGAACTCAATCCTGATGTCGCTTCTTTCCACAATAACCTAGGCATTGTCTACCGCAGCTCAGGTCGGTACGAGGAGGCCATCGTCGTCTACCAGCGGGCCATTGAACTCGAGCCCGATGATGCCACCTTCTATAGCAACCTGGGCCGCGCCTACCGCGAGTTGGGCCGGTACGAGGAGGCCATCGCCGCTTACCAGCGGGCCATCGAACTGTTCTCCACCTACGCCTATCCCCACAACGGCCTGGGCAACGTCTACCGCGCCCTGGGCCGGCAGGAGGAGGCCATCGCTGCCTTCCAGCGGGCCGTCGAACTGGACCCCGCCGACGCCGCTCCCCACAACGGCCTGGGCAACGTCTACGCTGACCTGGGCCGGCCGGAGGAGGCCATCGCCGCCTACCAGCGGGCTATCGAACTTGACCCGAATGATGCTACATTCCAATCTTCGTTCGCTGCGGCCTGTCGTGAACTGGGGCGGGAGGAGGAATATGAGAAGCACATCCGTCGCGCCCGCGAGTTGATGGCGAACGAAAGAGACTATATCAAAGCCTGCATCGAGTCCATCGCCGGGAACGTGGAGGCGGCACTGGAGCATCTGGCGAGGGCATTGGAAAAAGCACCTGGCTACCGCCAGTTGGCCCGCCGCGATCCCGATCTTGCCTTCATCCGCGACCATCCGCGCTTCCGGGAGTTGGCGGGGGAGGATGACCGCGGATAGGGGAAATACACGATGGCTGACACTAACGCATCGTTCATTTCTCCATCCGTGGTTCTCTTCCGCCACCACCAACCTGAAACCTGAAACCATGAAACCTGAAACCGCAAAGACTCTGCGCATACACAATGTGCTCCTTGCCGAGTACGGCGACCATCCCTGGCACTCCCGCGACCCGGTCGCCACGCTCGTCTCCACCATCCTCTCCCAGAACACCAACGATGTGAACCGGGACCGGGCCTTCGAGCGGCTGCGGGAGCGGTTCTCTACCTGGGATGAAGTGCGCGACGCGCCGTTGGAGGAACTCGTCGAGGCGGTGCGCCCGGCGGGGCTGGCTCCCACTAAGGCTCCCCGCATCCAGGAGGCGTTGCGCAGGATTACAG
>JAUWOI010000509.1 GCA_030612185.1 Anaerolineae bacterium | reverse complement strand
AATATTTTTGGTTTTTTTAACAAACTGTGGGTGGCCCTTTTAGAAACGTGGTTTCCCCCGCTCATTTTGGTGGGCGGGGTTTTTGGCGGCCGCCGGCCCACTTCTTGTACTCAAGACATGACAGGTTTCCACGAATTTCGTTACTTGGGGTCCCATTTTCACTCGGCAACTGTGTTGAACAGCAAGTCTTGGGTAAAAACCTGTCAGGTCTGATCATACCGGGAATTGCTGAAGTTGCTATAACGCCTGGTATATGGTACCATAACCAATGGAGGGATCAAACATGCGCGTTGTCACGCTCACAACTACAGTTACGCCTAAACGCACTCTGACCATCCCTGTTCCCCAGGACATTCCTACTGGCCCAGCGGAGGTCATCGTTGTGTTCGCCGCCGAGCCCCGATCCCAGCCCCATCGCACGCTGGGCGATCTGTGGACATCTGGATTCTTCGGGATGTGGCGCGACCGGACAGACCTGCCCGACAGCCCCGCACTGGCTCGCATGCTGCGTGAGCAGGCCTGGAAGCGCTCTTAGCCTGGAACGTGGAATGCCTCTATACACGTTCAGCCTGAAGCACTATCGGATGTTCCCTGGGCTTGAAGTACGCGAGCCGTATGCCCGCGCGCACGTCCCCGAGAGGTAGGTCTGCCCACGCTGGCACAGCGGTGACCACACCCCCGCCTGCGGCGGGGGCTTCCTCATCCTGGCCCGAAGTGACCCACCGCCGTCTGTACGACCACCGTGCGCAGGCTCGCCTCCTCCAGCAGCCGCTTCACCTGCAGCATCTTGGCCGGGCTGGGTCGCCGCAGGTCGCGCCGCCGGAAAGTTGGGAAGTAGTCCATGACGACCTAATGGGACCTAATGACCTAATGGTGTGTGACGATTGATCATCGGAATCTAGGCCGCCAGCGGCATCTGCTTGCGTCGATACTGCCTGGGTGGTGGGTGAAAGTCGGACCAGAAGTCATCCCAGCGGCCGCTCAAGATGGCAGCCCTGACGTGGGCAACAGCCTCAGCACGTCGAGGGTTCCAACGCATGCCCGCCTGATTGATGCGACAGCCCACGACTTGTTTGACACCGCTTTCAGCAGAGCCGCTACCGATTTGAAGCCCTTGCTCGACATATAGGGGATAGTTCATACGCAGGCTTTGGTTCTCGAAGTAGGTGATCGCCTTTGCCACAGGTTTGGGTGTAGTACTGCATACCAGGGAGAGCGCACGTAGTTCCCGTAACACCGGGGCCGGGCCATCATGTTTGAGGCGGTGGCAGTACTTCTCACCCCAATCTTTGGTTTCGCTCGTTCCTTCATCCAATACGGCCTTCCCCGCATCCCAGATGTACTCACTGGCGTGATAGAAGTCCACGATTTCGGTGGTTTTGTGCCCGGGGAACATAGCTGCAATGCGGTTCCAGATCCAACTGGCGCCATCCCCCAAGACGACGATTTGTTCTGCCGACTCGACACCGCGTTTCACAGCGATCAGATAGGCCGCACGAGCTAGGTCTTCGGGGTCGGTGGCGACTACATATTCGATATCCACGGCATGAATCCCGATTTCACCTTTCCTGTTACGCCGCTCCTCGGTTTCATACACAGCGGCGAGCTTGATTTCTTTGCCTTCACCGTTCGGCAGCAGATAATTGATCCCATCAGCACTCACATACAGACGCTTGGGGGATGTGGTGACCTCGCAGGCGGGTAAGCGATGTTCTTCCCAGGCCTGCCGGACATCTGCTTCTTGCTGCTCGCGCAGGACTTGTCCAATCGCTACGGTGGTACTGTTCACTGTGTCATGACTGACGTGAATGTAGTGGTACTTGGCCAGAAAGGCTTGGGCTCGTTCGAAGGGCATAAATCCCCCCAGATAGCTGAGCATCTCCTGCACCCGTGGACTGAATTCACTTGCCCCTATCCCCAACCGTTCATCCATAGGCACCCACCCACGATGACACGCGGAATGATGATAGTATGCTCGCTCCAGCTGCATCTCCCCCAACGTTGTAATGTAGTTCCGAGGCTCGTATCTCTCCCAATACACCGCCTCCCCGCATTGAGGACAGCACTGTTTGCCCTTGTGACGATAGCGATCCATGCCCCCCAATACCAACGCCTGTGTGTCTTCTCCTATCTGTCGAATCCACTCGCGAACCTTGTCCTCTATCTCCACCGCCGTAGGCGGGTGATCTGTCTCCTCATCATTGCTCCATTGGAACAACCTGGTCAGCCTCTGCCGAAACGCTTCGGTCATCTGATCGATATGTTTCCGCACCTCATCTGGCAGTTTCTTGGCCATAGATCCCCCCTTTTGTGCTTGTTAGTTGGGGAGCATTGTACCACGCTTCTGCTTCTCTACCATTTTCCGACGATCAGTCGTCACTCCCGACCTAATGCGCACAATTGACTCTTGAGGAGATTTGTGGTAAGATGTAGGTGTCCCTCACAAATACAAATCCCTCGGGGCTATGCCAATCCCGAGGTAGCAGCCAGGACAGTAAGAATGTCTTGGCGGTAAACGTTGAACTACCATAAATGCCCGCCCACCGTCAAGGTGCGGCGGGCGTTTTGTGCGTATATGGCGCGAAGTCGGTGCGATGTGCGAAGTACTTTGGTGTGGTCCCACTAGGCGACATTCGCCGAAAGTCTGGCGGAAAGGAGGGGAGCGGGGACGTTGGATTCCCACTTCCGCGAGATGCCGAGATACCTGGAGAGAACGATTCTGGATGCAGAGAGAGATAGTGGCTCGAATTCGGAAGTAGCGTCGCTTTTTGCGGAGTTCATTGCTCAGAGCAGTACGCTGCAAACCCGCCGGGCGGGTGAAGCCGGTGCCGTTGGTGCGGCCCGGCTTGATGAGGAGGGAGTTCAAATGTTACAACTAACCAAACAAAATCGTTTTTCTTTACCCTTGATATCTATGCTCATAGCTATCCTGTTCACTATATCGGGGGTGCCTGCGCAGGCCAATAGCCCTGCCGCGCCGCCCGACTCAGACCTGACACTACCAAGTAGCCCATCCGGAGCCGTATCGCCGGCAGGGCTGCTCAACCCCGACGGCACACTGGACCTGTCCACCGGCTTCGAGGGCACGCTCGACCTGCGCGGCTGGGACGTGTTCCTCGACCCGCAGCGCGGGCCGATGCTCAAGCCGGCCTCCCAGGTCACAGACTGGAACGCGCTGCCCAACCAAGGCTTGCAAGGCTTGAACGATCGTGTCAGTGCGCTGGCGGTAGTCGGCAGCGACCTATTATACGTGGGGGGACTCTTTGGCGAAACCGGCGACGGGTCGCTGACCAACCTGGGCAACATCGCCAGCTACGATACGACGACCGGCACCTGGCACCCCATGCCCAACCAGGGCCTTGACGAGACGGTATCACCGAAG
>JAUWOI010000472.1 GCA_030612185.1 Anaerolineae bacterium | reverse complement strand
AATTCATCATCGTCCCTGCCGGGCTGTGGTCCATTGGCGGGATGATGGCCGGGCTGGCCGGGCTGGTGGGTGGGGTGGCCTGGGCCAGAGGGTGCGCCAGGGGCTCGGTCAGGAGACCTCGCCCAACAACAGGGGATATGGCGCTCGGCTGGGCACTGTTTCCCTACGCCCTGCTGGTCGCCATCGTTCTGGCGGCCCAGTTGCTCCCACCCGTGCGCGATTTCCTGGGCCAGGCGGTCATCCGCGTGGAGTTCCCCGCACTGACCACAGCCCGTGGCTGGGTCACGCCAGCAGGGGAGGGTCGCACCATCAACCTCTTCGGCCACGCCGGGGCGCTGCTGACCTACGCCTCTCTCGTCACCTACGCGCTGTTCCACAGGCAAGGCCGCTACGCAGACGGGACAGCGGGCCGCATCGCGCGAACCGTGGTCCGGCGGGCGAGACGCTCCAGCCTGGGTATCGCGGCCCTGGTGGGCATGGCGATGACGATGGAACACGCGGGGATGACGCACCTGCTGGCCGATGGGATAGCGCGAGTGGCTGGACCTGCCTTCCCGCTGGTCGCCCCCTTCATCGGCGCGCTGGGTGCCTTTATGACCGGTTCCAATACCAACTCCAACGTCGTCTTTGGTAGCCTGCAACAACATGTGGCGGCATTGGTCGGCGTGAGCCCGCTCATCATCCTGGCCGCGCAGACGGCGGGCGGGGCGGTAGGCTCGTTATTCGCCCCGGCCAAAGTTATCGTGGGATGCAGCACGGTAGAGTTGGGGGGCCAGGAGGGACCTGTGCTGCAAGCCGCGATGCGCTACGGCCTGGCCATCGTGGGCGGCCTGGCTCTGGCGACCGGCGTGGCAGATTACCTGGACGGGCGTTGAAACTTGCCTTTCCCCGCGTTTTCCATTATACTCTTTTCTGGCAGTACTTTGTCCGGCCAGGAGAGATCGAGGCCGAGTACAGCGACATCTACGGGCGCGTGATGGAGAATCGGCACGTAGGCGATTACGAGATCGAACTACCCATAGAACCTCAGGTGGCAGCGGACGACCTGCGCGATGCCCGGCGTTTCGTCGGTCGTGTCGAACGGTACCTGCGAGAAGAGGGGGGGATGTGAACACAAGGCCCATCTCCCACGTGACCGCGCGGGAGCGCCAGGCCATTGAGGTCTTCATCGCCCGGCTTCACGGGCGCTTTCCAGGGCGCATCCTCCAGACACTCCTGTTTGGCTCAAAGGCCCGCGGAGACAGCCAACCTTGGTCGGACATAGACATCCTGGTTGTCCTCAATGAGGAAGATTGGCCCTCGCGCCAGGAAATTAGCACCTTGGCCGCCCGCGTGTCTCTCGAGTACGACGTACTCATCGGCCCCCGCGTCATCGGGCAGGAGCGGTGGGAGCGCATGAAGCAACATCGCTTCGGCCTCTATCGGAATATCATCGCAGAGGGCATCCCTCTGACATCCGCCGCGACACACCCCTGATCTACCGCTTTCCGACACACTCACCGTCCGCAGCATACGTAACCTAAACTGCCCCCTGTCCTCGCAGCCTCTCCACCGCCGCTTCGTCGTATCCAAGTTCGGCCAGTATCTCGGCGGTGTGCTGGCCCAGGGCGGGGGCGGGGGCCGGTGTGCGGGAAACCCACGCTGAAAGGCATACCGGCGGGAGCAGCCCTTCGCCTGCCAGCATCCCCAGCGCCCGCACCGGCGCGGACACCAGCGCCTCTCCCACATTGTACACCGGCTCGCAGCAAGCATCCACCCCGGCCAAACCCTCCGTCCACTCCTCTCGCGTGCGGGTGCGAAAGAGCGCGCACAATTCCTCGTAAGCGTGCCGACCGGGGACGGCCGGCGCGAACTGCTGCCCCAGCAGGTCCTCCCGCTCCACAGCCCGGCAGAAGGCAGCCCAGAACTCCGGCTCCAGCGCCGCCAGCGTCACGTACCCACCGCCCCGGGTCTCGTAGACGTGGTAGCAAACCAGGCCGCCAGTCAGGTCATCGGCCCCGCGCGCCATCGGCTGGCCTCCGAGGTGCCGGGTCACGGCCACCGGCATGCAGGCCAGCGCCGCCCCCAGGAGCGACCCGTCCACCCGTTGTCCTCTCCCCGTCCGCTCCCGTGCCAGGAGCGTCAGCAGGATACCGACCGCCGCCCACAGCCCGCCTGACAAGTCGGCCACGAGCGCTCCGGGGACGGCTGGTGGCCCATCCCGTAGCCCGTTCAGGTCCAGCAGACCGGCCAGGCCGACGTAGTTCAAGTCGTGGCCGGCCCGCCCCCGGTAGGGACCATCTGGCCCATAGCCGCTCAGCGCACAGTAGACCAGGCAGGGGTTGGCCTCTGACAGCATCTCGTACCCCAGCCCCATCCTTTTCATCACGCCTGGGCGGAAACCCTCCAGAAGCACATCGGCGGTCTCGACCAGTCGCCGAAAGACAGACCTCCCCTCGTCCGACTTGAGGTTCAGCGTGAGGCTCTTCTTGCCTCGATTAAGGACTCGGAAGAGGATACCCTCTCCATCCACCAGCGGCGGCGCGCACCGCAGCCAGTCACCCCCGCCGGGTCGCTCCACCTTGACAACCTCAGCGCCGAAGTCGGCCAAGATGCGGGAGCAGTAGGGGCCAGGGAGGAGCAGGGAGAGATCCAGCACACGCACGCCTACCAGCGGACTGCCATCTGGCATCAAGAGTACCTCCTCGTCGTAGTCGAAGCATTGGCAGATTGAGGAGCAGAGACCAAACACCTATTTCCTAGCTTACGAATCCGCCTCTTCCTCCGGCGGTTCGTAGCCAGGGCCATAGTGGTAGGCAGCACGGCGGGGGGCATACTGACTTACGAAGGTATCGTGATGGAGCAAGTTGCCCGCCGCGTCATAGATCCGCCGCTCGACCGTCGCCGTCAGCCCGTTCACCGCCGACTGCCAGCGGATCACCGTCCCCGGTTCCAGTTCCTGGTCCAACTGGTAGATGGGCGGGCCGGGCTCAGTCTCGTCGCTAACCACCGGTTCATCCCTCTCCACCCGCCGCCCGTCGTCGGTGGAGTAGAAGCGGAAGACTAGCCGGTGAGCCGTCTCCTCGATCTCGGTCTCGATCAGCAATGGGTAGGGCCGGTCGTTGGTGAAGCGGAAATCCACCTGCGGCGAGTAGACAGTGGCGTCCATCCCCACCCCTGCGCCCATCAACTCGTAGTAGCCCACCCGATAACGGTGGTACCAGCGATTGACGATGGGATAGCCACCCCAGAAGGCAGCGCGGAAGGCAGTCGTAGAGACCTGGCAGATACCGCCGCCGACCTCGACGGCCAGTTGCTCGCCGGCAGTGATGTAAGACTCGTCATACCCCGCCTCGGCGGTCACCTCTCCCAGGTAATGGTTGAAGGAAAAGGTCTCTCCTGG
This sequence comes from Anaerolineae bacterium, assembly GCA_030612185.1. The sequence goes on along the minus strand of JAUWOI010000472.1, from coordinate 434 downwards.
TGCAACGACGATGCCATCAAACTTGGGCGTCGCCAGCCGGATGTTGTGATCACGCCCGGAGGGAGACCCGATGAAGTACGAATCCCCCTCGGTCACCAGTTCGACGATGCCCAATTCAGCCGCGGTGGCAGTATCGGGGTAGCGAGGCGGGACAGCCTGCAAAACCAGGGGCACATAACGATTGCCCGCCGCTAGTTCCTGCACGATGCGCACCACGCTGGCCCCCACGTCGAGCGCACGGCCCTCTGTACTGGGACTGATGGGCTCCAACTGGCCCGTTCCCTCGTTGAAGTGGAAACGGGCGTCCACCGGTTCGATCACCAGGGCAGGGGCCAACCCCTCCAGGTACGCTCGCAGCACATCCTCATCCAGCGCAGCGTGCAGCGCCCCGCCCTCCGCCCGTGCCCCCACCATCGTGGCCAGTTGCTCCGGCG
>JAUWOI010000236.1 GCA_030612185.1 Anaerolineae bacterium | reverse complement strand
TGTGGGTGCGGCGCAGCCGGGGCAGATTACCCTTGATCTGTTCGGTGCCGGTCAGTCCCACTGGCACGAGTGGCACGCTGGCGCGGGTGGCCAGGTAGGCTGGGCCGGTCTTCCCCTTCTGTAGCGCGTAGGGGCCGCGGGCGCGGGTGCCCTCCGGGGCCATCCCTAGCGCCTCCCCGCACTTCAGCACGTCCAACGCCTCCCGCAGCGCCTTACGGTCCACCTCACCCCGCCGCACCCAGATGGAGCCCGCCATTATCAGTACTAAAGCGTAGAGCGGATTGCGCTTGTGCTTGGCCGCGGCGAAGGCGCGGATCGTGTGCGGGCATACGGTCAGCAGCAATGGGGCATCGAAGGCGGCCAGATGGTTGATCACTATGATGTACGGTGGCTCGGCAGGAATATTCTCCAGCCCGACGTACTCCCGATGTGAGATCAGGCCGAGGAGAACGTTGACGATGGAGCGTAAAATGCGCTGAGCCAAGGCTGGCCTCTCGATGGATTAATCAGCCGGGACGCGACCCAGCGCGACGACGTTAAAATCAGCGGGAACGTCACCGTGAAAGTTGAATAGCAAACTGAACGGGGCCGTTGCGTCAGGTGCGAGTGTGCCTTCTATATCCACTTTCCCCTGGCGAAACCCTGTGACCAACCCTTGAGCATCGTAGGTGGTCACTATGACTCTCACGCTGCCAGCGGGTTGCTCCGCGCTGGTGTTCTGCGCCACTCCACTCGCCTGGAATTGCGAGCCGGAGGGCAGGCCTTCCACCTCGGTTAGAGCCACCGGCACGTAGGAGGCAGCCATCGCTCCGGCTGCCTCGCCGCGAATAACCGTCACCTGTGGGCTGGCCCAGGCTGAGGGTGGGGCCGTAAACAGGATGCAGAATGGAGAGCGGTTGTCAGGTGGGATAAGGTCCGCCGCTGTAAACGCGTCCCCCGTCGCCAGCGCCGTTCCCGCGTCGTCGTAGAGCGTGACACGCACCAGCACGTTGGTCAAGGTGAAAGCAGTAGTGTTTACTATCTCGCCCAGACATTCCAGGCTGCCGACGGGCGTCTCGTAGAAGGCGACGCCCTGTACATCAAAGGGCAGCGGCGTAGGGGTGGGCAGCAGCAGGCCGGGTGTGGTTTCGGTCACTTCCTCACCGACGGGGATGGTGAGTTCTTGGCCGATCTGCAGCAACAGCGGATTCTCAATGCCGTTGGCCGCCTGGAGCGATGGCAGGCTCACCCCGTATTCGTAGGCGATGCTCAGCAGTGTCTCTCCTTCCTGGACAACGTGGACGATCAGCGTGGGGGTGATGGTTGGTGTCGCTGTGGCAACTGGCGGGAGGAGTGGTGCCGTAGCGGTTAGGCGGAGTGCAGGTGTAGGCACAGGAGGAGTTGGCGTGCTCACGAGCGGCGTAACGATGGTCGGCTGTGGGGTGATCACTTTGCCACAGGCCGTCAGTACCATCAGTGTCGCTGCCAGAAAAGCGCCGAGGATCGTCTTTTTCACCTGCCGTGCTCCAACACAACGGTTATACCAAATGCACGTGGAAACCGGGAGAAAGTATCAAAATGCACGCAAAAATCGGGAGAAAATATCAACATGCACGTGAAAACCGGAGAAAGTATCATCAACGCACCCTGGCTGACTTGGCGTGAAGCGTAGAACGTGATCAGACATCAACGGGAGGCTTATCTCGCGTTTTCCGCATAACGTCCTCGCAGGAGTACTCATTGGTGTGACCGGGCTCCACTCATTCCGCAGATTGTGTTCAGTATGCCTGATTATACCACATCTATCACCACGCGCTAGCGCAAGCCGAGCCGGGAGAGGTGTAGTTCGGAACTTTGGAGGACTTGGTGCAGAGGTGACCTGACCCCCGCCTCAGGCGGGGGTTTCCTACAGGGAAAGAAAAAACCAAGAGGCGAAGGAACCGCACATCCCAGTTTCACCTCTCGGTCACAATACACCTAAAACAGAGCGGGCGACGGGGCTCGAACCCGTGACCTTCTCCTTGGCAAGGAGATGTTCTACCAACTGAACCACGCCCGCTGAAGACGACAACATTATACCATAGGTTCCGGGGCGCGCAAGTCTACTGGAAAACCTGCCTTGATTCCCCTGACTGTCTGGGAGTAGAATGACTCACAACGCCCTCCCTTGGCGGGGCCTGTGATGGAGAGCGCAAAGGGCGGTTGATCCCGGGGGTTGAGAGGAATGGTCCGGTGATCTCATAATGCTCGCTTGCGGTTTATCGCCAAACAGCCTATAATTATAACATGCCATACGGGGGAAGCGGAAATATGCCCAATGAACGGATTATGCCCAATGAGGAAGAAGTGACGGAGCCTTTTGCCAATCAGGAAGTGAATCCAATGGCACAGATGCTTGACCAGTATCTTTCTGGCGGGCATCTGAAGCGCGGACAGATTGTTCCAGGGACAGTCGTCCGTGTCAGCCCAAGTGAGATTATCGTAGACATCGGTGCCAAGTGCGAGGGTATTGTGCCAGGGCATGACCTGGAGAGAATGTCGCTTGTCGGACGGGATGACATTCATGTGGGCGATGAAATATGGGTCTACATCGCTAACCCGGAGGATGCCAACGGCAACATCATCCTCTCACTCTCTCGCGCCGAGATAGCACGTGACTGGCTTGAAGCGCAGCGCCTCCTCGAAAGCCAGGACATCATCGAGAGCCAGATCATCGGCTGCAACAAGGGTGGTGTGATCGTACACGTAGGCAAAGTGCGTGGCTTTGTGCCAGGTTCGCAGTTAGCCCTCGTGCGCGCTGCCAGTCAGTCAACCGCTGGTTCAGGTGGCGAGGATCGTTGGGCAGCGCTGATTGGTGAGACTCTCAATCTGAAGGTTATCGAGGTTGATCAGAAGCGCAACCGGTTGATTCTCTCAGAACGGGCCGCCGTACGCGATCAGCGTAAAAGCCAGCGCGAGAGCCTGCTGAACGAACTAACTGAAGGGGATGTGCATCGAGGTCGCGTCATCAATCTGGCCGACTTCGGCGCTTTTATTGATCTGGGTGGGGTAGATGGGCTGGTGCATCTGTCCGAACTTTCCTGGAAGCGAGTCGCGCATCCGAGCGAGGTAGTGGAGGTGGGGCAGGAGATCGAAGTCTACGTGCTAGGGGTAGATCGAGAACGTCAGCGGGTGGCCCTGAGCCTCAAGCGTTTGCAGCCTGATCCTTGGGTCTCTATCGAAGAGCGCTACCAGGAGGGACAGTTGATCGAAGGAGTCATCACGCGCCTCACCAAGTGGGGAGCCTTTGCCAGCATCGTTGGCGACGAGGCCATTGAGGGGCTGGTTCACGTCTCAGAACTGGACTATGGCCCCGTCATTCACCCCAGCGATGTAGTCCAGGTTGGCCAGGTTGTCGTGCTGCGCGTGATCGGCGTGGATGGGACGCGCCACCGCATGGCGCTGAGTTTCAAGCAGGTTGCTGATGGGGAAGCACTGGATCAGGATTGGAAGGCAGCACTCGCGGCCGAGCAGGCCGAATCCGAAAGTCCACTCTCGGTCGCGCTCTCTGAGGCTATGGAGCCTTCAGAGAATGCCGGGGGAAGAGACGTGCTGTAGACGGCAGGGAATGAGGCGAGCGGTGCTATGGACAATCTGATTAGATTCTTCACTAATGAGGCCCGACAAGTGCTCAAGTTAGCCCAGCAGGAGGCTAAGCGCATGCATCACGCGCGGATTGGCACCGAGCATCTCTTGTTGGGACTTTTGCGCGAAGAGCAAGGGGTCGCTAGCCGTGTGCTGCACGAGATGGGGTTGCAATCTGGCGACGTGCAGCACTTGGTCGAGCGACTCAGCCCCATGCGACGACGCCCCCCTTTGATCAGTGCAGAACTTGACCTTACGCCCCGCACCAAAAGGGTGATCGAACTAGCGGGGGACGAGGTCCGCCGCCGAGGCGATACTAAGATAGATACACACCATCTCTTGCTTGGGCTGATCCGTCAGGGTGATGGTACCGCCGTGGAGGTACTTGGCCACCTGGGCGTCAAGGGCGAGCAGGTCCGCCGCTATACTAACCGGATGTTGCAGCGACAACCAGTCTTCGCTGGAAAGCAACGGCGCAAATCTGCCAGAATGCCACTGGTAGACAAATTAGCAATTGACCTGACCGCCCTGGCCGAACAGAACAAACTGGATCCGGTCATTGGCCGGGAGCAGGAGATTGAGCGCGTGATCCAAATTCTGGCTCGGCGGACGAAAAACAACCCAGCGCTCATCGGCGAACCCGGCGTGGGCAAGACAGCCATCGTTGAGGGACTGGCACAACGCATCGCCGCCGGCGAGATTCCCGGGCCGCTGCTGGATAAGCGCGTATTACAACTTGACGTCGGCTCATTAGTTGCCGGGACGATGTACCGGGGGCAGTTTGAGGAGCGTCTCAAGAGAGTCATCGCCGAAATCAAAAACAGTGACAGCATCCTGTTCATAGACGAGGTGCACATGCTAGTCGGAGCCGGGTCGGCCGGCTCTTCGGTGGACGCGGCTAACATCCTCAAGCCAGCCCTCGCCAGGGGCGAATTACAGTGCATCGGCGCGACCACATTGGAGGAGTACCGCAGGTACATCGAATCGGACGCGGCGTTGGAACGGCGCTTCCAATCCATTACGGTTGAGGAGCCTTCGGTCGAGGAGACGATCGAGATCTTGCACGGCGTCCGATCAGCCTATGAGCAACACCATCACCTGCGCATCAGCGATGAGGCGTTGGAGGCCGCAGCCCGCCTTTCTGCTCGCTACATCTCCGGCCGTTATCTCCCGGATAAGGCCATTGATCTGATAGATGAGGCCGCCTCCCGCGTGCGGATGTACAAGGCTCCCCACGCCAGAAGCCTGCGGGAGACGTTCCCCAAGCTGAAAACTGTGCAGCGGGCCAAAGAGAAAGCCATTGAGGAACACCGTTACGTGGAGGCCGACGCGCTGCGGGACCAGGAGATCGAATTACAGGAGCGGCTGGAGACCTTGCGTGCCGATTGGGACGCCGGGAACGGCGTGGTCGCCGGTCCCGATGACATAGCGGAAGTGGTCTCAATGTGGACGGGCATCCCGCTTACCCAGTTGCGCAGTGGCGAGACGGAGCGGTTGCTGCACATGGAAGAAGCACTTCATGGGCGCATTGTCGGCCAGGACGAGGCTATCTCGGCGGTCGCCAAGGCGGTACGTCGGGCGCGGGCTGGGCTGAAGGACCCCCGCCGGCCCATCGGCTCCTTCATCTTCCTCGGCCCCACCGGAGTGGGCAAGACGGAACTGGCCAAGGCGCTGGCTGAGTTTATGTTCGGCAGCGAGGATACACTGCTGCAATTTGACATGTCTGAGTTCATGGAACGGCACACGGTGTCCCGGCTGGTTGGAGCGCCGCCGGGCTACGTAGGCTACGATGATGCCGGGCAGCTCACTGAAGCCATCCGCCGTCATCCCTACTCCATCGTCGTCTTCGATGAGGTCGAGAAGGCGCATCCCGAGGTTTTTAACACGTTGCTGCAGATTATGGAAGAGGGCAACCTCTCCGATGCCCGAGGGCGGGGGGTGGACTTCTGCAACACGATTGTTATTATGACCTCAAACGTTGGGGCGGAGATGATCAAGCGCGAGACGGGCCTGGGCTTTGTTGTGCCACACGATGAGACAGCAGACGCCAGGCATGATTACGAGGATATGCGCAAGAAGTTGCTGGCGGAACTGAAGCGCGTTTTCCGCCCCGAGTTCCTCAACCGGGTGGACAGCGTCATCGTCTTCCATGTCCTCAGCCGGGATGAGATTGCTCAGATCGTGGGCCTGGAACTGGACAAGGTTCGTGCGCGGCTGGTGGAATACAACATAGGACTGGAGGTGACGGAGGCGGCCAAGGCGCTGCTGGCCGAGGAGGGGTACAGCGAAGAGTATGGTGCGCGGCCGTTGCGGCGGGTCATCCAGAATCGGATTGAGGATGCCCTTTCCGACGCGATGCTGGCGCACAAGTTTGCGGCCGGAGATATGGTGCTGGTGGACGCCGAGGAAGGCGAGATCAGGCTCCGCCAGGCGGAAGAGACGGTGAGGGAACTTGTTATGGAGCCAGTTCTGGCCTGATATGCCCGCACAATATTGACACATTCTCAGCCGCCGGTGCAGACCGGCGGCTTTTTCGTCCGCTTGCCTCTGCTCGCTCTTTGTGTTACACTAGTCCCCAGCGCAGGTAGAGCAGGCTTCCCAGTCTGCTATGCAAACTACATCATGCCCAGGAGCCGCGTATGCTCGCCAAAGTCACTAGTTGTGCCCTGGTTGGTCTGGAAGGGGTCCTCGTCCAGGTGGAGGTGGATACCTCCCGCGGGATGCCGTCGTTGGTCATCGTTGGCCTACCCGACGCCGCAGTCAAAGAATCGAGCGAACGGGTGCGGGCCGCGGTCAAAAATTCCGGTCTCGTCTTTCCCGGCAAGCGCATCACAGTCAACCTGGCCCCCGCCGACATCCGCAAGGCAGGGCCGGTCTACGACCTCCCTATTGCCGTGGGAGTGCTCATTGCCTCGGAACAGATATGGCCTCAGCAGGTCGAGGACGCGCTCTTTATCGGCGAACTCTCCCTCGATGGCTCTGTGCGCCACGTCAATGGCCTCCTGCCCGTCGCAGCGCTGGCCCACCAGCAGTCCATCCGTCGCATCTTCGTCCCCGCCGCCGATGCCCCCGAGGCGGCTCTGATTGACGGACTAGAGGTCATCCCGGTCGAGCACCTGGGCCAACTGGCGGCCCACCTGCAGGGGCTGCGCTCGATCCCGCCCTACGTGCCTGACCTGGACTCATCCTCGCTGCCGCCCCCGTCGTACGCGGCAGACTTCGCGGAGATCAAGGGACAGGAACACGTCAAGCGGGCGCTGGAGGTGGCGGCTGCTGGCGGCCACAACGTCCTGATGACCGGCCCGCCCGGTGCCGGCAAGACGCTCCTGGCCCGCTCAATGCCCTCCAT
>JAUWOI010000265.1 GCA_030612185.1 Anaerolineae bacterium | reverse complement strand
GGTGGGTGGGGGGGGGGGGGGGGGGGGGGGGGGGGGGGGGGGGGGGGGGGGGGCCCCCGGGGGGGGGTGTGGGCGTGGTGGTACGCATCGCCGGAACAGCGGTCAGCGACGGAAGGGACGTCTACGAATCATAGGCAACTTCCTTTTGGGGTAAGGCTCGCAATGTGACTACGGTTCGGTGGGCAGCAGAGTAAGGATCACGATGGCTACGATGCCTGCGACAGTAGTGCGCAATCCGTAGCCGATGAGACTGCGCCCGGATATATGCCCCAGAAACATCCCCAGTCCGAACAGACTGGCCAGAGCAACGGCTATGGAAAGCGCATAACTGATCAGGATGTTGCCGATTAGCGGCGCAATGAACATGGGGATGAGCACAATCAGCGAAGAGACGAAAGGCGACAGGCCATCTACCAGTGAAACGACGATTACTGCCATGCGTGAGGCCCGGCCGATCTTCGTCTCACCCAGGTCGGTGAGCGATATTCTCTCCAGTTCAGCCAGCTCGCGCCCGCGCTCGGCGGACTCGGCCAGGTAGGCTCCCCACAGCCCTGAAATCCCTATGGAGATGGAGGTGGCAACGCCGATGCGGATCACAATAGAAGCATCCCGAATACCGACCGCATACTGGCCCATCAGCACGCCAATGGTGGTCAATACACCATCAAAGGCATTGTTCGCCAAGGCGCGGCGAGCGATCTTCGAGAAGCCGGCGATACGTTCGTATTCGCGTACGTCATCTATGCCTTGGGCTAGACGTCCACGCATTTTATCCGAATTTCTCACGGCTAATCTTGCGGCGTGATGACGTCCTCGATGAGCACTTTGCCGGCCGCGACTTCATCAATGGAGTGTATCGCGCCACCGTTCTCCTCAATGATGCTGACGACTTCCTCGTAGCGCAAGTCGTATCCTTCGATGGTGACCTTGGCGTTTTCTACGCGACGGTCGATTTCGTAGATCGAGATGTTGGCGCCATCCACGCCCTCCAGATCAGCCAGCAGTTGCACCAGTTCCACGATGCTGGGGTCCAGTGGTTTCAACACATCCAGCACCAGGCGTCTCAGTTTTCCCATGTCTCCTTCTCCTAATTTTACTCCTCTAACGGCATAAGCGCCCGCGCAAAGATCAGGTAGCCAGTGTGTGCTACCATACGGTCCATCGGCCGCAGGCGGGCGGGCACCGCCTTGTACGGCCGGAGCAGTAGTTCTTCTACTTCGATCAAGCCAAAGTCGGCCTCCTCCAGCGCGCCGATTAGACGGCTGACTTGATTGGTGGTGGGCAGGATGCAGCCAAAGAAGCCACCGTTGGCCAGGGCTGCGTGAGCCTGCGTCAGATAGTTCCAGGGGTTGGGCAGGTCCAGGAACAGCGCGTCGGCCTCCTGTTCATCGAAGCCCTCGGCGATGTCGCGCAGTTTGAACTCCACGAATTCGGCCCAACCCAGTTGTTCCAGATTCCTGCGGGCCAGTTGTTGCATCTCCGGTCGGGTTTCGTAGGAGTGAACGTGGCCGGTGGGACTGACCGCCTGGGCGAAAACGAGCGTGAGTCCACCACTGCCAGTGCCGGCCTCGACGACATGGCACCCAGGGGCGATGCTCATCTTGATCAGGATGTACCCTGCGTCTTTGGGGTAGATAATCTGGGTGGTGCGCTTGAGGTTACGCACGATGTCGTCGGTGGAAGGCCGAAGAAACAGCAATGGATACCCCAGGTGGGTGGACACTCGCATCCCCCAAGGGGCTCCGATCAGGTCGTCGTGGGGCACCATCCCACGGTGGGTGTGGAATTGGGAGCCTGGCTCTAGCCGGATAATGAACGATTTGCGGTCGCGGCCAACTAGCAGAGCCAGGTCGTCAGGTTGTGCAGTTTGCACGGCTCTCTCAGCGATCAAGTTATTCCCACGCACTGGCCGTTAGCAATCAGCGACTACCTGCTAACGGCTGGTTTTCGCGGGCGTTTGTACAATTATAGCGCACTCTGGCCGCAGCGCAACTTTCGTTTCAGCGAATCACCGAAAATGCACGTCGGCGTTTTGCCGGATGGCCCCACAGGTTGTGCGATTCGCAGTTTGACTTGAAAGCAGGATAGTGGTACACTAGGCAGAACATTGTGGGTACGTTATTGACGTTCTGGTTGTCCGTGTCGGTTTGTCAGTGAGGCAAAAGGGAGGATCACCGAATGGCTGAAGAGAAGAGAACAGTTGTTTGCGTTGAAGATGAGCCCGAGATGATTGATCTGGTCAAACTGATCCTCGGGCGCAAGGGGTTTGATCTTGTCGGTGCTGTCGGCGGTCGTGAGGGCATAGAGACAGTGCGCAGACTCAAACCTGACCTGGTGCTGCTGGATCTGATGATGCCGGATATGGACGGCTGGGAGGTCTACCAGCAGATGAAGGCCGACGACGCATTGAAGGATATCCCGGTCATTGTCGTCACCGCCAAGGCTCAGAGTATTGACAAGGTATTAGGACTCCACATCGCCAAGGTGGATGACTATGTGACTAAGCCGTTCGGCCCGCAGGAACTGCTGCAAAGCGTGAACAAGGTATTAGGACTCGAGACCTGAGCCTGACGGTTCACAAGTCGCTTTCAGAGGTGTTTATCCTCGACAACTGAGCACATCGTCCTCGGCGGATGGTGGCCAAGCGGCGCTGTCTCGGGTGTTCTGGCGGGTGCGAGGGGGCGGTGGTGATGGGATGACCCTGATCCCATCGCCACTTGATCCATGGAGAAGAGCAGGAGGTGGGCGGTGGAACTCATGGTAGTGCAGATTGAGAAGCCAGAGGCCGTGAACCTCATTCTGGGCCAATCGCACTTCATCAAGACGGTGGAGGATCTGTACGAGACGCTGGTGGGTGCTGTGCCGGGCATCAAATTTGGCCTGGCCTTCTGCGAATCTTCGGGCCCTGCATTAGTGCGTGCCAGTGGCACCGACGATGGGTTAGTCGAACTGGCAGAGCGGAACGCGATGGCACTGAGCGCCGGGCATAGTTTCATCATCTTCCTGGGCGAAGGCTTCTACCCTGTCAATGTATTAAACGCGGTCAAGATGGTGCCCGAAGTGTGCCATATCTTCTGCGCCACAGCCAACCCGGTCGAGGTCATCCTTGCCGAGACGGAGCAAGGGCGGGGTATCCTCGGCGTGGTGGACGGTATCAAGACGAAGGGCATTGAGACAGAGGAGGACGTTGCCCAGCGTAAGAACTTCCTCCGCATGATTGGCTACAAACTGTGAGGGTGGAGCAGGCTTGCGGGCCTGCCGGGGTGAAATGGACGCCGGCGCTGCGTTACAGTTGCTCCTCGACGCTCACCGGCTGAAGCGCGTACTGCGTACTGGCTGGGTGATGCGGGGCGTGGCCGATGCCGAGAGCGTGGCCGACCATAGTTTCGGTGTGGCCTTCATCTCCATGATCCTGGCCGAGTTGGTGGATCGGCCCCTGGACAAGGCCAAGTTGCTGACCATCGCGCTGCTCCACGACCTGTCGGAGAGCGTGGTCAGCGATCTTCCTACGCCTGCGGTACTCTATTTTCCCCCTGGGACCAAGCGAAAGGTGGAGGCGGCGGTTCTGAGCGAGTTGCTGTGCCGATTGCCCTGCGCCGAGCAGTGGCACGTCTGGTGGCGGGAGTTTGAGGATGGGACGAGTGCCGAGGGGCGGCTCGTCCGCGATGCTGACCAACTCGACATGCTCCTCCAGGCTTACGTCTACGAGCAGACGACGGGTAATCGCTGGCTGGAGGAATTCTGGCCCCGGTCTGGGATTCCGCCTTTTGAGTTCGCGGCTGCAGAGGCGCTGTACGAGGAATTGATGGCGTTGCGCCAGCGGCCCATCCAGCGTGTGAGGGTTCGTGGTGCCTGACCAACTAACGTCCGGCGAACTGGGGTGCTTGCTGCGCTACATGCCATCCGGTTGGCGAGAGCAGGTCGGACCATCCCTCACGCCGGAGGCTCTGGCAGGGTGCATCTCTCACCTGCAGGCGCTGCTGGTGACTGTGTCCACTTATCTCCCGCGGGCCATCCTGGTCAATGGTCGCGGGGTGCAGGTCGGACGGGGCGAATTCCGCTACGGTACGGCGCTGTTTCCCGACGTCTCCGGCTTCAGCGCGCTGACGGAGCGATTCTCCCAGGAGCGTGGCCGCGAGGGGGCCGAAGAGGTCACCTTCATCGTCAACCGTTTCCTCGACGAGGTGAATGCCGTCGCCACGCAGCACGGCGGCGACCTGCTGAAGTTCGCGGGCGATGCGGCGCTGAGTTTCTACGAAGGGGTAGACCACGCTGCCCGTGCCTGTCGTGCTGCCTGGGAGATGCAACAGGTGGTGCGGGAACGGTTCGCTCGCGTGGAGACCTCGCTGGGCAGTTTCACGATCCAGATGTCGGTCGGGCTGGGCAGCGGGTTGGTCTTCGCGGCCAGCCTGGGCACACCCGACAGCGCCGAGTACGCCGTGATGGGGCCGGCGCTGGCGACGATGGGCCAAGCCGAACGGTTGGCCCAGGCCGGGCAGATTTTCGTAGACCGCGCTACGTGCGAGTTGGCTGGCGAGTCCATCGTTGTTGTTCCTGGACGGGGGGAAGGGTTCGCTGAACTGTGCCGGGCTGGGCTTTACTCCGGCGCGGTTGAGCGCCCACATCTGCGCCTCTCGCCACCGGTTGGTTCACCCCACACAGTGCTGCGCTGGCTGCTGGCACGGCTTGATGCTCTCGTTCCCTACCTGCCCTCTGGTTTGTTGGAAAAGTTGGTTTCCTCACCCGAAGAAACCGGTATTGAGAGCGATCACCGGTGGGTGACCACGCTCTTCGCCGACCTGCGTCGTGCGAACAGTCTAGTCGAGGCGCTAGGGCCCGAGCGAGGCGATCTGCTCACCGAAGTCCTCAACCGCGAGTTTCTGGCGATGCGCAGGGTGGTAGAGCGGTATGAGGGAGTCCTGCATAAAGTCGGGGCTGGTCCAAGCGGGCCGCATCTTTTCATCACGTTCGGCGCTCCCAAGAGTCACCCTGATGACCCTGAGCGGGCAGTACGTGCAGGGCTGGAGATGCAGGAAGTGCTGGCGGAGGTCAATCGGGAGGTGGAGATTCTGGCTGGCGACATGAGTGGTCTGGAGTTTCCCCTCTTGCGGCAGGCTATCGGAGTCACCACCGGGTTTGTCTTCGCTGGCAGCGTCGGCTCAGCAGAGCGACGGGAGTACACTGTGATGGGTGACGTGGTCAACCTGGCCTGCCGGCTGATGGCTGCCGCTGACGAGGAGGAGTTGTTGGCCGCCGACTCTACGGTGCGCTATCTGGACGAGCGATTCGAGTACTTCCCTCGACCGGCCATGCGGGTGAAAGGTAAGCAGGAGCCGGTATCTTACGTGCAGGTGACAGGGTTAACGCGGCTGCCCCCGCTGCTAGGAGCAGCCGAGGGGCGGGTCGTTGGCCGCCAGGCCGAACTGGGCACGGCGCAAGACATGCTTGATGGCGCGATCCGGGGCGCAGGGGGCGCGCTGGTGGTGCGTGGCGAGGCCGGGATGGGCAAGACCCGGTTGGCCCGGGAGATCGCGCAGCAGGCACAGAAGCGCGGGATGCGTGTGCTCGTCGGGGCGTGCCTGTCCTACGGAGGTGACATCCCCTACCTGCCGTGGGCCGACCTGCTGCGTGTGCTGTTGGGGGTCTCTGCGGCGGACCAGCACCGCCATAGACAGGCGGTGTTGGAAGCCCGTCGTGGGACCACTCCAGCACTGGGGCTTCAGGCCGGTACATCGACCACTACCGTTCAATTGCATCAGTTGGCGCGTGGGCTGGCAGCGGCAGGTATGGCTGGGTGGGAGCCGTTGATCGCCGAACTGCTGGAATTGGAGGCGGACGAGACGGAACTGACGGCCTCGTTGGATTCCCGGCTGCGGCAGCAGAGGTTGTTCGATATTGTGCTGCAATTGATCCAACATCACGCTCGGGCACAGCCGCTTTTGTTGGTGATCGAAGACGTCCACTGGGCAGACCCCACCTCACTGGAGTTGCTGGACTACGTGGCACGCAATGTGGCTTCCTGTCCGGCTGCGTTGCTGATCCTGCACCGGCCAAGGGAACGGCTGGCTGGGCGTTGGCGGAAGTTTGCTCACGTGACCGAGATTGCACTGCAGGAGTTGCCTGAGACCGATATCCGGGCATTGGTCGCTGGCATCCTGGGTCTAGAGGAGGTGCCAGGCGGGCTGGTTGAGTTGGCGTTGCGCAAGGCGCAAGGCAACCCGTTTTTCACCGAAGAGGTGGTGCGAGCGTTGATGGACGCCGGGGTGCTGAGGCGGGATGATGGACGTTGGGAATTGGTCGCTGACCCAGATCAGGCCGGCGTGCCCGATACGATCCACGGTGTCATCCAGAGCCGCATAGAC
>JAUWOI010000201.1 GCA_030612185.1 Anaerolineae bacterium | reverse complement strand
CACGCCCCACCCGCACGCCGACCGTCACGCCCACTCGCCGCCCCCCGGCGACACCGCCCCTGATCCCCACGCTCACGCCGGCCGTGCCCCCGCCTGACGTGGCACTGACGCCGCTCCCCTCGGCTGTGCCGGCCAGAGAGGATGCACTCATCACCTTCATCACCCTGGCCGCCGACCTGGACGCCAGTGATCAGCCCGTGGACATGGGCACCGAGTTCCCACCAGGCGACCACCGTGTCTACCTGTTCGTCTCCTACGAGGGTATGGCCGACGGCGTCGCCTGGACTCTTGCCATCTACCGCGAGGGGGAATTCCTGGACGGGACTACGCAACTATGGGAATGGGGGGAGCAGGGTCAGACGTATTTCTACTACAAGCCGCCTGAAGGGTATGAGCCGGGCGCCTACGAAATGCACGTTTTCATTGAGGTCCGGCTGCAGGGCATCGCCCAGTTCGTGATCACGGAGGGAGTAGATGAGTAAATGAGGAATGGGTAGATGAGTCCCCTCATTTACCTTTTCCTCTACTCATTTACTCACCTACTCTCCTACAACGTCAAAACCAGAAGCAGCGCCGAGACTGCGGGCACGGTGAGGTTATCAATGCCCCAGGGTGAGGCCGCCTCGATTATCGTCGCGCCAAGTGCGGTCACGGCTGCCACGCTCACTGCGGCGGCCGGGTTCAGGGGCACCGGGGCCAGCAGCAGAAGCGGCACGAGCGTCGCCACCCAACTGGCGAGGAACATCACCGCCGATCCTTCCAGCGAGCGGGTGCTTCCGGCGACGGTGTAGCGCCGCTTCCCAAAACGGCGTCCCAACACGGCGGCCAGCGCGTCCCCCCAGGTCATCGGCATCAGGCTCGCCACCAGCAGGTGCGGCTGGTCCCACAGCAGCCAGATGAGCGCGACGAACGAGATGGGGAAGTAGATCGTGCCCAACTGCCCCTTCTCCCCGGTCTCCATCGCCTTGAACGTCCCCTGCCAGTAGGAGAGAGCATTGATGGCGATGAAGGCTGCCGGGGGGATGATCGCGAAGGTGCGGCTCTCGAACAGCAGCACACTCCCGTAGGACCACATGCCGACCGCGATATGGATGAACTTGCGCGTAAACTCGACCGAGTAGCCGCGCCACTTGCGGAGTGCCTCGGCGATGCCGATTGCGGCGAAGACGTAGACGAAAGAAACAAGTAGAGCAATGGCGTCTCGTGACATGTTATCATTCTCCAGAGTGTTATAATCCCTATCCTTCCGGCTTGAGCAGCGCGATGACGTAACCTTTCACCTTGCCGGCCGGGTCGCCCGACGTGGGCAGAGCGCCGCCAATGACTCTCGCCGGGCGGCGGTGGAACCTGATTTTGCCGTCGTGCCCGCGTTTGAAGTCAACCGCCACCCATCCACTACCCGGCTCCCACACGACCCCCGCTTTTTCCTCATCTATCCACCATTGCTGGCGAATGAGTACGTAATCTCCAATCCGGGCCTCCGGAACCGCCCACCCATCCTCCGGTACGGGCAAGGTGAAGTAGTTCGCCTTGCCGGCGCCGACCGCCGGAAGGTCGGTAGGCTGACCGGAGAGCAGATGAAGCCGGTAAGCAGCCCCGTTGATCAGGACACGGTCCACCATGAAGTACCCTTGCAGGTTGACATTCTCCACAAAGGGAGCCCTCGCGCCATCCAGCCGCCAGATGGGGAAAACCGGCAGGCGGGTGGGCCTGCTGGTGCGTTCTTCCATGATGTGCGCGATCAGGCCCTCGATCCACTGTTGGGCTTGCTGGCAGGCTTCGACCCGTGCCTTGTCGTTGCGCGTGGCCCAGTGCTTGCGAGCCTTCTCGAACAGATCGATCGCGGCCTGATAGCAACTCAAGGCCTCAATGTCGTCGCCCAGGGCCTGGTGCGCCAGTCCCAGGCCGTAGGTCGCGGCGGCTTCGTTCTGGCGTTGGACGCGGGGAGGCTGGCGGCGGAAGATCTGCTGCGCCTCCTCGTAGCAGGTCTGCGCCGGGCCGGGTCTGTCCCCCTCGCGGTACACGTCCGCCAGGTGGAGCAGGGCCGCCGCGTACCCCACCTGATCGTTCGATTTTTGGCTCGCGTCTCTGGCGTCGAGCGCACAACTCTCGGCCCGTGTCCACTCGCCTTCCGGCCCAGAATCGCGCGCGTTCTTCAGCAGGCCCCGGATGGGCGGCGATAACTCGTCGCACCACGAGAGCGCTGCCGGGGTGAGATGCGGGGATATGTTGATCATGTTTCCTCCGGCTTCTCGGCAATCTTGCTTTGCAGTAGTGTCAGCGTGTGCATCGTTTCAGGAGGCAAGAGAGCCCGGCTCCGCGGATCGTATAACATCCAGCGCAACGTCTCAATGAAGCGCAAGGCAACGTGATAGGATGACGCCTGCTCTTCGGCGTTGATCAGGGGTTGAAGTGCCTGTGTGATCATCAGGATCATCTCTGCCTGAGCCTGCACCTCTGCCGCTTCCAGGCGAACCAGTTCCGCCTCCCCCTCTGCCTGTTGTAGCACCGCCTCCCGCTGCCAATCCGACTGCCAGGCTTTGATCCACTGCTGGGCGACCGTTTCATTGACCTCAATTTCGCCGAGTTCCACTTTGATGATTTCAGCGCCCAGGCTGCCGACACTCTCGCGCAGTTTGTTTTCCAACTCCTCCCGTATGGCCTGCCGGGGGGGAGTGCTCCCCGGCCTGGGCGGCGCGATGAGCCAATCGAGCCGGTAACCGGAGATGATGCTGCGCAGAGTGCCCTCGGCCTGACCGACGACTACCCGCGCCGGCCATTTCATCTTCCAGGCTTCCTGCTCCGGCTCGTGGATCCAGGTACTCGTGGCCGCCTTGAACACTGCATCTTTTGTAAAGGGATAAGGCATTTTTTCTGTCGGTGACTGGCCTCCGCCGTTTATCTTGAACGTAACGTCAGCCTCGCAGGAAACAGGTATACCCTCTTTCGTCATCGCCTCGACCTTGCAGACCCAGTGCTGGGGCCGCAGGTCAATGATCTCCCAGATTTTCTCGAAACGGCTGAGGGAATGGCTCCCCGGGCCAAGTACCCGCGTCAGCCGGCCGCCCTGTTCCAGTACCACCGCGCTATCGTTAAAGATGGCCACGTTACCCGGTCCACCCAGGCGATCCAGGAGGCTATCCTCTCCTTTGTCAATGTGCCCTTCTTTTACCAACAGGTATGGCCTGGGGATCGTGAGGCCAAACGCGCAACGATGGAGAAAAGCGTGTGCTTCGCGTAAACTGTTTGTGGCATACAGAGCATGTATGAAACGGCTCGCCAGCAGGGGGATGAGAATAAGCACCATCACAGCAGGGAATGTATTGCGCACGATCACGAGCGGAAAGAGGGCTGCGCTCCCCCAATCTCCATCGTGAAGGAACTCGGCGACGATGCCAGGCAGAGTTGTGCCCCGCGCCCCTGCCTCCGCCAACCCGCCGAGAAGCGTCGCGAGCAGGATGACGAGCCCCAACAATACGATGTGGAGCGGATATCTGGACCCTGATGGTACTTTGCCCCTGTCCTCCAGGTGAGACTCCGGGGACTCTGCCTCTCTCTTCACTTAACTGCTCCACTGATACGTTTCATCATCTTCACAGTATCCTCCGGCAACAGCCGCCGCACTAACGGCCGTTTAGCCATCTCCTGCATGATCTCAAGGAACCAGCCAGCGACCACTTCGGCCGGCACGGCTGCTCTGGCTGCGCCCAGTTGCTCTATGCGCTTACCGAGGGCCAGGATCATCGATGTCTGCGCCTCTGCCCGTGCATGCTCCACCAAACGCAGCCGCCCCGCCTCTCCCTCGGCCTGTCTGAGCATGATCTTGCGTGTCCAGTCGGCCTGCCAACTCGCGGTACGTTGCTGGATCACGGCCTCGTCCACGGGGAGCAGATTGCCGATACCGCCACCTAAAACGTGGATACCGAGCGGCGCTAACTCCCTCTGCAATTGCCCCGTCAGTTCTGCGGCGATTCTGGAGCGCGGGTCCTCGCCCGGCTCAAAAAGGTCGTAAGGCGCGCATAGTTCATCGAACGTGTATCCAGCGATGATGCTTTGCACGGCTCGCCTGGCCACCATCTCCGGTAACTCGTACCACTTGCGTTGTTTTGTTCCCCCCGGCACATGTTCCAATTCCTGTGCGTGGAAGGCTTTGAAGACAGCGCTCTTACGATAGGGGAACGATCTGCCCAGAGATGGCTTCTCTCCTCCAGCCTCTATCTGGCAGGGAGCAAAGGTCGGCACTTTGACGGCGATGCCGTCTTTCGTCAACGCCTCTACCTGCAGGGCACGCAACTGTGGGCGCAGGTCAATCGTCTGTACGGGCTGGTCGCGGTGACCGGTGAATACCACGCCAGGTCCTTGAGCGCCTTTGAACTTCAGGCCGTCGGTGATGACGATGGCGTACTCGCAGCCGCTGAGCACCAGGCCAGGGCCTGCGACATCGTAATCCTCGTTGGAGGTAAAGCGCCTGGCGACCCGACCATCCACTCGCTTGACCAGTCTTTCTTCCTCGTCTGCCGCATCCACGATGACGTAATAAGGGTAGTTCGTCTTGATAGTAAAGGTAAGCAGACAGCGCAAGGCCTGCCACCGCTGGTCACGGTCTGAAGGCGGTAGGAGATAACCTGCCACGAGCCAGAGGCCAGGCCCAAAGAGAAGGCAGGCGAGGAAAAGAGTAGCAGGCAGCAGTACCCCCTCTCCACTCTTGCCATGGCGTATAATGCCAACACCATACCAGCAGAGCCACGCAAGACTCAGCAGCGCGGCGATGGGCCACTTCTTCAGCCACAGGAACAAGGACAGGCACAGCAGCAGGGAAACGAGCGCCCAGGCGATGAGGCAGACAGCCGCAAGCATAACAAAGGGTATCTGGAGGGTCCAGGCCAGGGCAAAGAGGAATATCCCGACAATCAAGAGGACAACGGCAAGAAGTGTAGGTAGAGAAGATGGATAAGATGAATCGGCTTTTGCTTGCTTCATTGACTCGTTCCTCGTCACGGCCTGCCTCTGCAGCAGCGGCTGCATTTGCAGGCATCGCTTACGGATGTTACTTCGGCGCTTCTGCCACGGTGCGGGTAATCTTGATGACGTGCCCCCAGGGGTCTGCGACCACTGTATGGACTACGTGCAACCCTTCCTGTTTATCCAGACCAGTGGGAGTTCCAATTGCCTGAGCGTATTGCCTCCCGCTGGCCTTCATCGTGATGCCGCCGTCCTTCGTCCGTTCCAGCTCTTCCCAGTTCCAATTCCCGGACTTGAGGGTCTGCTCTTGTTCGCGACGAAGACACGCTGTCTGCTTTTCCTCGTGCCCTGTCGGGTCGGGCGCTGGCAACAGCCTGTTGAACATACCGAATATCATGCCCGTGGCTTCTCCTGTTCCTTCGTCTATAGTTCGCGTCGTCTGCACGACAAAACCTGCTTCTCGCTTGAGTTGGTCTTCCGCTTGCGCTCGGACCATCTCGGCCAGAAGGTTCCCCTGTAGGAAGATAGGCTGCGGTAGCACCTCGTTCATCTCTTGCGCATAGACCAGGGCCAGCAGAAGCGATGCGGAGTAGGCAAAAGAGATCATGAAGGCGACATACATACCCATCAATGTGAAGGGGAGAACCTGTCTGAGTCTCTCGCGCAAGCCATCTGCTTCCTTGGGTTGCTCCCCCTCGGGAGTTGTGTCACTCATCGCTTCTTGTCGCTCCACCTCCTCCAGATACGCCGGGTCCAAGAGCCACCACCGGGCCAACTTCCACGATAAGTCCGACGCAATCATGGCGTACGTGACCAGCAACACCAGAAGTAGAAAGAACACAGGCACCACTATTACCCTAAACTTGATACTGCCCAGCAATGCTCTGTATCCTCGCCGTACCCGGTTCAGCAGTTCCTGTTCCCGTATGTCATGGCGTGCGCCATATCCTGCGAAAGTAAGAATTAAGCATCCACATACGGTGAGCACCATTGCGAGCAACTGAGCGGCAGGGATGAGGCCCTTCCAGAGCCTTCCTATCCCCATCAGCCCGAATGCTAGAGAAAGCACGGTGACAAAAAAAGGGAGATAGAGGCACGGCGCGGAGAAGGCTAGCAAGCCCTCTATCCCTCCTTTTTCTTCATCACGTGTTGCCCGCCAGTTGTCCCACGGCGCGTTGTCCGAACCGCAGCGCTTGCAGCGTTGCCCTACCTCGTAATACCCTCTGCAAACGATGCATTCAGACATACCAGGTTGCCTCTGCCACGTTCGAGTCCTCTGTTCCGTGTGCTACGACTGCCTGCCCAAAGCATATCACAACTTGGCCCCAAATGCAAATGCCGTTGCCGGGCATACCTGCGATCAGAGGGCCCTGTCCCCATACCCAAACAACCCTGCCGTCCCCCCGGTGTGCCAAAAGAGCACCCGCTCGCCGGGGCCGAAGACGCCCCGGCGGATCAGGTCCAGCAGGCCCCCGAAGGCCCGGCCGGTGTAGACAGGGTCTAGTAGCACCCCCTCGGCGCGGGCCATGGTGCGGATCGCCTCCCGCTCCACCTCCCCCACTACGCCGTACCCGCCGCCCAGGTAGTCGTCGTTCACGGTGAAGTCCTCCGGGACGTAGGTGAGCACCAGCCCCATACGGTCCGCCGTAGCCGTCGCCAGCCCCGCCAGCGTGTGCGTCAGCGGTTCGGCCCGCGGGTCCACGCTGATGCCCAGGATGCGCCCTTCGTACCCCAGCGCCCGCGCTCCCACCATCATTCCCGCCTGCGTGCCTCCGCTGGAGGAGGCCAGCACGACCTGATCGAAGCGTTTGTCCCGCTCCGCGCATTGGGCCAGCAACTCCTCCATCGCCGCCACGTAGCCGCTGGCCCCAACGGCGTTGCTCCCACCGTAGGGGACGACGTAGAGACAACGGCCCGCCGCCCGCAACCCCTCGGCCACCTGGGCCATCGCCTCAGGCAACGGCAGATCGCCCGCCCAGCGCACCTCCGCGCCCAGCAGCCGACCCAAGAGCAGATTGCCCAATACCTGCAGCGGCTCTTCCCCCCGCAGCACCAGCACGCAGGCCAAGCCAAACTTGGCGGCGGCCGCCGCCGTCTGGCGGGCGTGGTTGGACTGGGCCGCACCAGCGGTGATGAGCGTGTCGGCCCCTTGCGCCAGTGCGTCGGCCACCAGGTATTCCAATTTGCGGGCCTTGTTCCCTCCCGTCGCCAGCCCCGTCTGGTCATCCCGCTTGATCCACAACTCCGGCCCGCCCAATTGTGCCGTAAGGCGGGGCAGCGGTTCCAGAGGGGTGGGCAGATGGGCGATGGACACCCGCGACAGTTTGTTCGTCAGCATACTAGTACCTCCATGTGATTGTCGTAGCCTCTAAAATCTGTTATAATAGGAATCGTCATGAAAGTCAACCGCCACCTCACAGTACTCGTGCTTGTGCTCACCCTGCTGGCGATCCGCAGTAGCGCAGCCGCCGGGCAGATACCCCCCCAGCGCCCGCCATTTTCCTTTCCGGCGGATGTCATCCCTGCGTGGGCACTCCCCACACCCCCCTCCTCCTCACTG
>JAUWOI010000211.1 GCA_030612185.1 Anaerolineae bacterium | reverse complement strand
AAAATCGCCTTTATGGAGCAGACCGACATGGCGGTCGTCATCTCCCAGGAGCAGGGGGAGATCCAGAAGTTCAGGGAGCACGGCCTGCACATCCGGCCGCATCGACGGAGGATCGTGACCGAGCACCTGGACGAGAAGTTCAAGCACCCCGGCGCCCCCTTTCGGCTGGTCTTCGTCTGCGCCATGTGGCGCACCGGCTTCGACGTGCCCTCCTGCTCCACCATCTATCTCGACCGGCCGATGCGCAACCACACGCTGATGCAGACCATCGCCCGGGCCAACCGCGTCTTCGGGGAAAAGGTCAACGGTCTGATCGTGGACTACGTCGGCATCTTCCGCGATCTGCAACGGGCGCTGGCCATCTACGGCACCGGGCCGGGCGGCGAACTCCAGCCGGGCGAGCAACCCGTCGAGGACAAAGACGCTCTGGTCGAGCGGTTGCGCGAGGTCATCATTGAAGTGGACGTCTTCTGCACGTACCAGGGCGTGGACGTCGAGTCCCTCCTGGCCGGCGAGGGCTACGAGCGCATCGCCTTGATGGACGATGCTGTGGAGAAGATCATCGTCAACGATGATCTCAAGACCAGGTACCTGGCCCTGGCCGGCAACGTAGACCAACTCTTCAAGGCCATCCTGCCCGACACGCGGGCCGGGGAGTTCGCTCCCAGGCGAAAGTTCTTTGTCGTTCTGGCAGACAAGATCCGCGCCTTGACACTGCAGGTGGACATCTCCTTCCTGATGGGCGAAGTCGAGGACGTACTGGACGAATCTATCGTCGCCAGGCGTTACGCCATTCCGGGAGAAGGGCCGCTATTCGACCTCAGCCAGATTGACTTTGAGAAGCTCAGACAGCAGTTCGAGCAGAGGCGCAGGCGCACCGAGGCCATGAAGTTGCGGGCTTTCCTCAACGCCATACTGAGACACATGGTGCGTCTCAACAGCAGCCGCGTGAGCTATCAGGAAGAACTTCAGCAGATGATTGACGAGTACAACGCAGGCTCCCGCAACATTGAGGGGTTCTTCAGAGACCTGGTTGATTTCGCCCAGCAACTGAGCGAAGAGGAGCAGCGCCACATTGCCGAGAATCTCTCTGAGGGGGAACTGGCTGTCTTCGACATCCTCACCCGTCCCGGCCCCGACCTGAGCGAGAGGGAAAAACGCGCGACCAAACGTATCGCCCGCGCGCTCCTGACCACCCTCTCCGGGGAGAAACTCGTGCTCGACTGGCGCAAGCGCCAGCAATCCCGCGCGGCTGTACGGGTCGCCATCGAGGACGTGATCTGGCAACTTCCCAGGTGCTTCACCAAAGAGATGTGCCGGCAGAAAAGCACCCAAGTCTACCAGCACGTCTACGACAACTACTGGGGCGCTGAGCAGAGCGTCTACGCGGTGGCAGGGTGAAAGACTTGACAGGTCTGACTTTGTGGATAAAATAACCAACATATAAGTAAAAGTGTAGGTATTTCTATCCAATCCCATAAAGATGACAACACGCGAAACCCAACAAAAAGCGATTGCCCTGTTTCGACAACACGGCGGCACCCTGCGTACTGCCGAGGCGCTGCGTCTGGGCATCCACCCGCGCACCCTCTACGCCATGCGCGATGCTGGCGTGTTGGTACGGCTCAGCCGGGGCCTCTACCGCCTGGCCGAGTTTCCCCCGCTCTCCAACCCTGACTTGGTCACCGTCGCCCTCAACATCCCCCAGGCCGTGATCTGCCTGGTATCTGCCCTGGCCTTTCACGAACTGACCACCCAGGTTCCCCACGCCGTGGATCTCGCCCTGCCCCGTGGGGCCGGGCGCCCTCGCCTGGACTATCCCCCGCTGCGCATCTTTTGGTTCTCAGGCCCTGCCTGGAGTGAGGGGGTTGAGACACATCAGGTGGACGACGTCCCTGTCCGCATCTATAGCCTGGAGAAGAGCGTGGCCGATGCGTTCAAATACCGCCGCAAGATCGGCCTGGACGTGGCCCTCGAGGCCCTCAAACAGTATCGCCAGCACCGGGACTTTGACGTCAGCAGACTGCTGCACTACGCTCGTATCTGTCGGGTCGAAAATGTGATCAAGCCCTACATAGAGGCGCTGCTATGATCAAAAACGTGGCTTTCCTCCAGCCCGTGATCCAGGCACTATCGGGAGGACATCGCTTTGACCGGCACTGGTTGCCCGGCGGCCCTTGGCTGTAGTCAGACAGTTGAAAGGACAGTGAACCTTGTGGTGGTAGTGGTGATGCGACCGAGCTGCAGAGAGCGCCGAAAACGAGCCAGATATGGACGTCAAACCACTTAGGTTCATCGGTGAACCTATACAGGTCCAGTTCGATCAGCCACCGATGCTGGAGAAAAAAACAGGTTGTCCCGACCAGTTTGTCTGGCGCGGAGAGACATACCGGGTCATTGAGACACTGAATGAGTGGCATGACTATAGCCGCCGGGGTCGTATGGCGCGTAATATGCGTCCCGAACATATAGCCGCTGCCTCGCGTCGCGGTTCGTGGGGCGTTGGGCGGGACTACTACCGGGTGCGCACCGACAGCGATCAAGTCTTCGATTTGTACTATGACCGGTCGCCAAAGAAGGCAGGGGACCGCAAAGGGGTTTGGTTTCTCTATCGGGAAATGTCCAAACGTGCGGGCACGAATTGGGCTTGAAGTGACAGGGGTATGTTCGTGAAGTTTGTCCTTTTTACCTCCGCAGTACCCGGCCCCGACGCTCCCGACTTACGATCTGCCCATCCTGGGCGATGACCTGCCCCGAGATCAACACCGCCCGGATGCCCGTTGGCGGAGTATCGGGCCGATCGGGGGTGGTGTTGTCGGCCACCGTCGCCGGGTCGAAGAGCACCAGGTCAGCCCATTCCCCCTCGGCGATGCGGCCCACGTCCGTCAGGCCGATCCGTTCTGCCGGGAACGAGGTCATCCGGCGCACCGCCTCCTCCAGCGGAAATAGCCCCAGGTCGCGGCTGTAGCGTCCCAGCACGCGGGGAAAGGCGCCGAAGGAGGCCGGGTTGTGCTGGCCCCGCCGGGTGAGCAGAGTATCGGTCATGAAAGCACACAGGGGATGGGATAACGCTGCCTGCAACGGCTCCTCTTGCTCACCATCGCCGGAGTACGTGCCCAACAGGATACGGGCCTGGCCCTCGCTCACCCGGGCGACGTGCATGTAGGCCTCGAACTCCGGCTTGCCCAGACGGCGGGCGATGGCGGCGAAGTCCAACCCCTCCAGTTCGGCCAGTTCCGGCGCGCAGCCCCACAACAGGATGATGTCCCGGAAGTCGAGCCCCAGCGTCCATCGCAGGAGGTTGATCTCTCTCTTGAGCCGCCGCAGGGCACGAGCGTCGTTGATCTGCTCTGCGAAACCGTCGAGGAACCAGTCGGGAAAGACAACCTTGACGGTAGAGTTGCCCACGGTATAGGGGAAAGCATCAAAGGCGACGTCCAACCCGTCGGCGGCAGCCCGCTCGACATCCCGCAGGACGGTGCGATAGGTGCGCCAGGTGCGGCGACCGACGAAGATCAGGTGCGATAGTTGCAGCCGCACCTCCGCCTGCCGGGCCAGGTCCAGCAGTTCTCTGGTGGAACGGACGTTGTGGGGCGTGCCCACGATCATCGGTCTGTAGAAGGGAGAGACCCAGGTGTAGGCCCGCCCGTGGACTGTGAAGATGCCGCCTTCTTCGGCGACCACCCGCAGCAGGGGGAGGAGTTCCTCGTTGCGGGCAAAGACCCCCGGGGTGTAGGCCAGCCCCGCCGACAGGCCAAAGGCCCCCTCCCGCAGGGCCTGGCGGGTCAGGTGGCAGAGGGTCTCCATCTGCTCTAGAGTAGGGGGGGTAGGACCGTCGGCGCGGTCACCCAGCACCGCGTAGCGCAGCGTGCCGTGGCCCACCAGGAAGGCAGCGTTGAATATCAGCCCATCGTCCTCGAGGATATCCAGAAACTCGGCCATGGAGCGCCAGCGGTAGGAAGAGGCTCGCTCCCGCATCTCCTCTGAGAATCCTTCCCCCAGGGGCATGGACGCCTCCGTGAGCGGGGCGGGGGAGAAGCCACAGTTGCCTGTGACCAGCGTGGTGATGCCCTGCAGGAGGAGAGGGGCCAGAATCTGGTCGTGGTCGGGGAGAGGGAGAATCCAGTCGGAATGAGAATGGACGTCAATGAAGCCTGGGGCCACGACCAGGCCATTGGCGTTGAGGGTCTGCTCGCCGGTCAGGTGCTCGCCCGCGGCCATAGCGGCAATTCTGCCATCGCGGATGCCCAGGTCGGCTCGGAAGCGGGGCCGGCCGGTGCCGTCAATCACCGTGCCGTTGGTGATGATCAGGTCAAAGTTCATCGTCGCACCTCCTCGTGGAGTTATTACTCAACCTGTCGCAGGCTGGATGTTTTCAGGCTCTCAGTCCTCGTGCCCGAGGGCGGTGCCAGCGGAGACGGCCACTACGTATACGGGCGCGTCGAGGTCGCCAGGAATCGGGTCAATATCGACCTGTCCGGCCTCCCCGTCGCTACCGCTCGCGAGATCTGCCGATTGCTGAGGGAGGTCAAGTGACCAGATGAGGGGCATCTGTTGAGATAGGCAGATCTGTTTCGCCTCCCCGTCGTTCCTTGAGAAATCAGGAGGGGCTGGTCTTGCATTGACCAGCCCCTCTTTACCCATCAGCAAGTTAGGAGCAAGTTGAACTGACGGTTATGGGGCCTCTATGTACCACAGATAGTGGCAACTGCCGTAGAAGATATCCGGGCCGGTTACGGCAAAGCAGACCAGCTCAGGTGCGCCGCTGCCGAGCCGCTGCCGTCGTAGTACTCCAACCGCACCTGGTGATAGCCCTGCGTCAGTGAGAAGTCCGCGCTGTGGGTGGTGGCCTGGTCCTGCCATTGGTCAATGAGCAGCCGATCGCCCACCCACAGGCGCACCCCGCCGTCGGTTGTGGCCGCGAAACGATACGTGCCTTCTTGGAAATACAGGCTGCGGGTCCAGCGTACTGAGAAGTCATCGGCATCCACGCCGGGACCGGGCGAACCAACTCCCCAGTCGAAGTCTATCTCCGCGTCTTCTCGTATCAAGGCCGGGCCGCCTGCCAGGGAGCGATCGTTGAAGTATTGGCCGAACCAGGCTTTGACAGGCACCGGGCTAAGCTTCAGGATGCGGTGAAGTGCAGCATCTGCCACATAGACATCGCCACCGCTGCCGACTGCTATGCCCTCAGGGAAGTCAAACTGGTCGTGTCGTGCACCATAAGTGCCCCATGCGCCCAGAAAAGCCCAGTCATCTGTAAACTTCTGGATTCGGTGGTTGTTACCATCAGCCACGTAGATATTGCCGTCACCGTCGGTCGCGATCGCCTCTGGAGAACTGAACTGGCCCCTGCGGTTTCCTCCGCCACCCCATTGCGCGACAAAGCCCCCGTCGTCCGTGAATTGCTGAATCCGGTGATTGCTTGTATCAGCGACGTACACGCCCCCGCCAGGGGCTGTGGCAATACCACGGGGCCACTCGAATTGCCCGCTGGCAGTCCCTTGCTCCCCCCATTGTCGCACAAAGGTCCCGTCGCTGGCAAATTGCTGAACCCTGCGGTTTTCGGAATCGGCTACATACACGTGGTCACTTGCATCAAGCGCCAGTTCCTCGAACCATCGGAACTGCCCATGGTCACTCCCTTCGGCACCCCACTGACCGACGAAGCCTCCGCTGCTGCTGAACTTCTGGATGCGGCGGTTCCCGCTGTCACTCACGTAAACCATATCATCGGCACCTATGGCTATTCCTTCCGGTGACGCAAACTGGCCGTCTCCGCCTCCAAGGTTGCCCCAACTCCTCAGAAAAGCACCAGTTCCGTCAAACTTTTGAACTCGATGGTTCCACGTGTCAGCCACGTATAGATTGTCAGCGCTGTCCACAGCCAGGGCACTGGGCCAACCAAACTGACCAAGTTGTGCCCCCCACTCTCCCCAGCTGGTGAGGGGAGTTCCACTGGTGGTGAACTTCCGAACTCTATGACCAGTAGTGCCTGTCACGTACACATATCCGTCCTGCGTGACAACAAGTCCTTCTGGCCATACGTCGGCGGTATCCCATTCCATAATGAAGGTGCCGTCACTTGTGAATTTCTGAACACGCCAATTGTCAGTATCGGCAACATGGACGTTGCCAGCAGCGTCTACATCGATGGCTCCAGGCCACCGGAATTGCCCATGGTCACTGCCCTGGGTGCCCCACTTGGTGATGAACTGCCCATCCCCGGTGAACTTCTGCACGCGATGGTTATTGGTGTCAACCACATAGATGCTATCGCTGCTGTCCTTGGCTACGGCTTCCACACGGTCAAACTGGCTGTCACCATGCCCGTATTCGCCCCACTTGCTGACGAACAGCCCGTCACTGGCAAAGACTTGCACTCGATGATTATTCGTATCCGCGACGTACACAAGACCACCGGAGTCCACGAACACGTCCTCAGGCCAGTTGAGTTGGCCGTCGCCCCCTCCCAATCCGCCCCACTTGGTCAGGAATCGGCCATCGCTGGTGAACTTCTGGATACGATGATTCCCGGTATCCGCCACATAGACGTTGCCAACTGGATCCACGGCGATGCCATAAGGACGATTGAACTGACCCTCGCCCCCTCCCAGGCCTCCCCACGCTCTGATGAAGTTCCCATCAGCATCAAACTTTTGGATGCGGTGATTGTCCACGTCTGTCACGTAGACGTCGCCTGATGCATCCACTGCGGCGCTATGCGGGTGATTGAACTGTCCTGGAAGAGCCTGTGCGCCCAAGGTGGAGGTATTGTAGTACATGGGTGGCAACCATTGATACCTGAGGAGATAGAGTCCACCATCCCTATCTGCCACATAGATGTAGTCCCCGGCCACCTGCACAAGTCGAGCCCCTCCGGCCGTGTCGTAGGATGCTAGTTCGCGCGGATTTGTGGGATCCGAAACGTCAACAACACGGAGGCCATCGCCACTGTCTGCCACATAAGCATGGTTCCCTGCTACAAAGATGCCTTCTGCAGATCCAGGCGTGTCCTGGAAGCCGACTTCAGAAAGGCTGGCGGGCTGGGACGCCCCAACGACCCGTAGGCCAGCCCACCAGTCTCCGACATACACGTAGTCACCATGAGCGAAGATGCCGTGCGCCGACCCCGGTGTGTCGAAAGCCCCAACCTCCTGCGGTGTGGCGGGATTGGCTACGTCCAACACCCGGATGCCAGTTTCCTGAGTAGTCAGGTAGGCATAGGTATCCTGCACAGATACGCTCCAACAATCATCTGGAGTCTCATATGAGGCCAAATCTTGGGGATTGTGAGGGTCTGAAACATCAACGATACGCAACCCTGAGCCACTGTCGGCCACATAGGCATGGTTGC